>NZ_JBFSVE010000058.1:0-34448 GCF_041467715.1 Vibrio sp. 10N.247.311.14 | reverse complement strand
ACCTCAGCCTTCCAAGCTGATGATGCGGGTTCGATTCCCGCTGCACGCTCCAACTTCTCCTTAAGCTCCATGACATACTTTCTTCCAGCGATACCCTATTCAAAAACTTTCTCCGTTCGATAAATCCATAGTCATTAAATCTATACTGATTAAACTAATTTGGTTTAAGCTTAGATTGACGAATCAACGCTAAGTGACCAACCAAAGCTATTAACTCCTTAATTCGCTTCGTATTTCTGACACCTATCCAAATCACACATTGCAGTTCAGCTTTTAATGATTTTCAAAATTGTTCCAATTTAATAATCTTGGTCAATATCTGCAAAAATCATTGTGTTAATGTGCGCGCATTAGCAACAACCCATAAATAATAAAAAATGTTTAAAAGCAATGAGTTAACAATTAGCATCGAAGCAATTAATGTCGCGCTAGCAAAAGTTGAAAATGCCAATAAAATTCAGCTAGATACATTGAAAGGTTATGTGAACAGCGAGCCTGAACAGGCTGTACTGGCTTTTCGATCGCTGAATGAAGCAGAGTCAATCGATGACAAGTTTAAAAAGATCATGGCAGAGCTACCGCATCTGAGCGGCGAAGCACACCATCTGCTTGAAACTTCTATCTTGCTACAGTGACTATAAATAAAGATAAGCCTCAGCGAATCCCTCACAGCAAAGCGCTTTAGGTATAAGTTAAGACTTATCTTTAATTTTCTAGCCCTCATTGAATTTCTAATTCAACAAAGCGCTATTGATTAACGTCTAAAGCGTTAACGACTTCACCATACCCGCTTCAGCGTGACCAGGGATATTGCACGCTAACTCTACGTTATTATCACCATGGAAATGCCACAGCAATTGCTTCGCTTTACCCGACTTAACTGTAACTGTGCTACCCGAGTCATGGGCGTGATTACCCGTGTTTTTCATCATTTCACGGTGCTCTAGCTGCTCTGAAGCAGAACCAATCGAGAATTCGTGATCAATCTTGCCCGTATTCATCACAACAAACTGCACCACGTCGTTTGGCTCAATATCAACCTTGTTCTTAAATGTGATTTTCATATCGTCACTTAACAGAACATGAACCACTTTATCCGGCT
The DNA here is from genome assembly GCF_041467715.1 of Vibrio sp. 10N.247.311.14. Lineage (NCBI taxonomy): Bacteria > Pseudomonadati > Pseudomonadota > Gammaproteobacteria > Vibrionales > Vibrionaceae > Vibrio > Vibrio sp. 10N.247.311.14. The sequence goes on along the minus strand of NZ_JBFSVE010000058.1, from coordinate 33,346 downwards.
TTGCGCCTGTCGCAGGCATACCCACTTCAGACATGCCTTCCATATTCATCATCGAATGGTCCATCTTTCCATCCTTCATCATGCTGTGATCCATTTTTGAATGATCCATCTCTCCACTCTTCATCATCGAGTGGTCCATATTCGAATGGCCACCAGCTGAATGATCCATTGCAGCAAATGCTGTTGAAGCGGTGATTGTTAAAGCGATAGTAATTAGTGTCTTTTTCATGGTCGTTCCTTAAATATATTCTGTTTGTTTTGTTGGTTTCACATGTTCATGTAATGCGCCCTTACCTCTCTGTTTTTGGTAAGTAAGGGCTAATAGTCAATACGTTATTTTTTTGTCACGCTTTGGCTTTGCGTAATCTCACGCTGTTTCCAGAGCTTAAAGATTGCAGGCAACACCAGTAAGGTAAGCAGTAGTGCAGAAGCCATACCACCTATCATTGGCGCGGCGATTCGTTGCATCACTTCTGAGCCCGTTCCCTCGCCATACATAATTGGAATGAGGCCAATGATCACCGTAAGCACCGTCATCATCACTGGGCGAACTCGAAGCCCTGCCCCCTCACGAATGGCATCGGTTAAATCAGTAAGTTGAAGTTTTTGTTGGTTCTGTTCGGCATCGAGTTTTTTGTAATGCCACGCCTGGTTGAGGTACACCAACATGATCACACCTATCTCGACAGCTACCCCGGCAAGCGCGATAAAGCCCACACCCACCGCAATGGAGAAGTTATAATTGAGGACATGCATCAGCCATAAACCACCCACCATCGCGAGTGGCAATGTCAGCATGATCATCATCACTTCACCGACACGGCGGAAGCTCAAATACAGCAGCAACATAATGATGGCAATGGTGATAGGCACGACCACACTTAAGCGATCTTTGGCGCGTTCCATGTACTCGTATTGACCAGACCAAGCCAGTGAGTAACCCGCAGGCAAAACAATTTGATCTGTAACGACTTTTTGTGCCTCTGCCACATAAGAACCAAGGTCACGCCCTTCGATATCCACGAACACCCAACCATTAGGACGCGCATTCTCTGTTTTGATCATCGGAGGGCCATCTTCATATCGAATATCCGCGACATCAGAAAGCGCGATACGAGCACCGTTTGGTGTCACTAACGGTAGGTTCTGTAACTTAACGACAGAATCACGATAGCTTTGTGGATAACGGACATTGATCGGGTAACGCTCTAGTCCCTCAACGGTTTCACCCACGTTCATGCCACCAACCGCAGTCGAGATAACCTGTTGCACTTCTTTAATGCTCAAGCTATATCGCGCAGCAGAGCGTCGTTTAATGTCTATCGTCACATAACGACCACCCGCAACACGTTCGGCATATACCGAAGCAGTGCCACTAACCTTGTTGAGGATGGGTTCAAGTTGCGAACCAATATCTTCAATCACGCTAAGCTCCGGGCCAGCGATTTTGATCCCAATTGGGGTTTTGATACCAGTCGCTAACATATCAATACGCGTTTTGATTGGCATAACCCACGCATTGGTCAAACCTGGGAACTGAATCAGATCATCGAACTCTTTACGCAGAGACTCCGTAGTGACGCCGTCACGCCACTCGTCTCGTGGTTTAAGCTGAATTACGGTTTCAATCATGGTTAACGGTGCAGGATCGGTTGCAGTCTCTGCTCGACCAATTTTGCCCCACGTGGTTTCGACTTCTGGGATGGTTTTGATGAGCTTGTTGGTTTGTTGCAACAACTCACGAGCCTTACCTATTGAGATGCCCGGATACGTGGTTGGCATGTACATTAAATCCCCTTCGTCCAAAGGAGGAATGAACTCGCTACCAAGCTTACTGGTTGGGTAATAAGCAGACGCCATTAAGCCAAGTGCGATAACAATCATCACCTTGGGATATTTTAGGCTGAGGTTCAGAAGCGGTTTGTACATCGCCACTAGGCTACGGTTTACTGGGTTTGTGTGTTCAGGTAGCACGTTGCCGCGAATGAAGTAACCCATTAGCACAGGCACAAGCGTGATAGCCAAACCCGCCGCTGCCGCCATCGCATACGTCTTGGTAAACGCGAGTGGCGAGAACATCTTGCCCTCTTGGCCTTCTAACGCGAACACAGGCACAAAGCTCAAGGTAATGATAATCAGAGAGAAGAACAGCGGTGCGCCAACTTCTTCTGCTGCCTTACCAATCACCTGCCAACGGTTTTTGTCAGTGAGCGGAGTCCGTTCAATGTGTTTATGAACGTTCTCGATCATCACGATGGCACCATCCACCATGGCGCCAATCGCAATCGCTACTCCGCCAAGAGACATGATGTTGGCGTTAATACCCTGCCAATGCATCACGATAAAAGCACCTAAAATACCAACAGGCAGACTTAGCGCGATAACCAGTGATGAGCGGATATGGAACAAGAACAGCGCACACACCACGGCGACCACGATGAACTCTTCAGCCAGCTTCTTCCAAAGGTTTTCAACGGCTGAATCAATCAAAGTCGAACGGTCATAAGTCGCGACAATCTCAACACCATCAGGCAAGCCAGCTTGCAGTTCAGCGAGTTTGGATTTAACCGAGTCGATCACTTCACTGGCATTTTCACCAAAGCGCATCACGATAACGCCGCCAACCGCCTCGCCCTCACCATTGAGTTCTGAGATACCACGACGCATTTGTGGGCCAAGGTTAATGTCAGCAATGTCGCCGAGCAGCAGTGGAGTCCCTTTGTCAGTCACTTTTAGCGGCAAAGATTGAATGTCTTCAATGCTTGTCAGGTAACCGGTCGTGCGAACCATGTGCTCGGCTTCGGCAATCTCGACAACAGACGCTCCTGTTTCTTGATTACCATCTTGGATTGCCTTGTTGACTTGCTGAAGCGTCAGGTCATATGCACGTAACTTGGCAGGATCAATCTGTACTTGATACTGCTTCACCATGCCGCCAACGGTCGCCACTTCAGACACGCCTTCTACGGTTTGCAACTCATACTTCAAGAACCAATCTTGCAAACTACGAAGTTCCGCTAAGTCGTGCTGACCGGTTTTATCTTGCAACACGTAGCTGTAAACCCAGCCCACACCGGTTGCATCTGGCCCTAGTGTTGGCTTGGCACTCGATGGCAAGTTAGGTGCAACTTGGCTTAAGTACTCCAACACTCGTGAACGCGCCCAGTACATATCAGTATCATCATTGAAGATGATATAGACATAGGAATCACCAAAAAACGAGTAACCACGAACTGTTTCAGCACCCGGTACAGCTAACATGGCGGTGGTCAATGGATAGGTCACCTGATCCTCGACCACCTGTGGAGCTTGACCCGGATAACTGGTTTTGATGATTACCTGAACATCTGACAAATCAGGAATGGCATCGACCGGTGTATTTTTAACGCTGTATAAGCCGCCAAATACGATGGCTAAAGTAGCAACCAGCACTAAGAAGCGGTTGCTAATAGACCAGCGAATGATTGCATTGATCATAGTTCGCCCTCACCCGTGCTATTCGTCGGTTCGAGAGATTTGAGCACATAATCAGAACCTTGCTTCGCCACTAGAAACCGAATGGTTTGACCCTCGGTAAACTCAGATAAATCAAGGTCATCACTGGCTTGGAAATTCATTTCACCCGCTTTCCAATTCCACTCAGGGACTGGCTGATGTTTTACGGTGATCATGCCAAAATCTGCCATCAACATAGTGATGTCGCCTGTTACCCAAACTTCGCCAGCGATCTTGTGTTTGTTGACCTTGTAATCAACAACCTCGTACTGCCCTGACTCTGTCTTTCTCATCTCAAAATCAATCGCCTTACCACGTTGCACGTCACTCATGTCCAAGCCTTCCGCAAAGGTGAAATTCATCACCATGCCCGGCCAATCCCATTCAGGAACAGGCTGATGGTTAATCGTCACCATGCGACTGCCTTGCATAACATCGGAAATTTCACCGTTTGCCCATACGGTTTCAGCTTGTTCCTCAACACCATTGATGCGTGACAGATCAGCAGATTGGCTCGATTCAGAATCCAACATGAAGTGCGCAGAAGTGACAATGTTTTCGCCTTGCTCTAGCCCTTGAAGCACCTCTATTTTTTCGCCAGCTTCACGACCAACCTCAATACGAGCAGAGCGATACTTGCCAGAACCTTTTGACATCACCACTCGAGTCATACCACCGGAGTGAATCACCGAAGATCTTGGGATAGTAAGAACGGCTTCATCACTGATGGGTTTCAGCGCAATATTGGCAAACATATTTGGCTTAAGCTCGCCATTTGGATTGGAGAACTTCAAACGAACGCGCAAGGTTCGAGTTTTTGGGTCAAGGATTGGGTACACGTAATCGACATTACCCAACCACTCTTTGCCGGGAATGGCATCTAGCGTCATCACCGCATTGCTGCCTGACGAGATCCAGTGCGCTTGACGCTCAAACACCTCAGCATCAACCCATACTTCGCCTAATGGGCCAGCACTGTTCACCGCTTGTGCAGGTGAAAGGTAACCACCTTCTCGGATATTCAAACTTGCGATGACACCATCGGCTGGCGCTTTGACTTCAATGGTTTGTGAGGCTTTGCCTTTGCGCGTAATAGCGCGGATTTGAGTCTTATCAACACCCAAGGTAATTAAGCGTTCAGTCGAGCCCTTGATCAAACCTTTACGACCCGTTTTATAAGCACTGATCAACTCTTCTTGTGCTTTAACAAGCTCTGGAGAATAGAGTGTGAAAAGCACATCACCTTTGTTTACCTTCTCACCCACTGCGTTGATGTAGAGCTTCTCAACCCAACCAGAAACACGCACGTTGGTTTGCCACAATGTACTTTCATCGAACGCCACATAACCCACGGTTTCAATCCGAGGAGACAGCGCTTCGAACTTAACTTTCGCTGTTTTGACACCCAGATTATTTTCTACCGACGAATCAATGAACACGGTACCGGGCTCATCTTTAACACCACTTGAGTCATCCGCGTAAACAGGGATTAAATCCATCCCCATAGGTGACTGACCCGGCTTGTCTCGCTGATAATTTGGGTCCATCGGAGCCACCCAATACAGAGGTTCATCCTTGGCCTGTTTACTTACATCTGCGCCTGTACTCGTTGCCATTGCTGACATGTCGTGTGCTGGATTAATTAGAAAATAGTTCACACCAAAACCCAATGCACCACCGACCAATAAAGCGATTGTTGCTACTTTTACTGTACTCATTGTCTATTCCCTTATTGATTGGCTGTGTGTTTAGTTGCGCTTGAGTTGAGTTGTGGTTGGTTTACTTGGTATTCAAAGCCACTGACTAACGCTGCCAGTTTGCTGTTAACGATGTTGAGATCGGTGATCAAACGTTGTTGCTCTAACTTAAGCGCCAGCTCATCGGTCGTTGCTAAAATGACATCGTTAAACTGAGCGGTATTGTTTTGATAGCCCCTCTCAACCGCGCTGATTCGGGCTGCGGTTTGAGGAAGCAAGGACGTTTGATAGCGATCTAATCGCTGGATCAGATTTGATCTGTCCACCAGCAATGCGTTCACTTGCGCGTTCATTTGGGAAAGTAAGGTGTCTTTTTGAGATTTAGCCGCACCAACTTGATACTGAGCAGCCGATAAGTTTTTATCTTGTCGGTTCCCTGTAAACAACGGGATGTCCACTGTCAGATAAGCACTCACCAGATCAGAAGCTGGTTCACCCGCCATGTTATTGGCTTGACGGTGTGCATACATCACTTCCACCCCAAACTGCGGGGTATAAGCTTGCTCGGCTAACTCAACCTGAGTTTGATTGGAGGAAATACTGACATCGGAGATCTTAACCAAAGGATGGTCAGTCAGTAGCTGGTAGTGCTTAGTTGAATCGATATTGGTCGCTAATTTGCTTTCCAACAACGACCAATCGATTTGGTTAGTTGCATTCAGTGTGCCCTGAGAATCAAGAACCTGAGAGCCTAGCCAATCAGAACCCAACCATTCAGAAAGCTGAGAGATTAGACGACGCTGAACCTGCTGGTTTGCCTGAAGTTTCTCATCAAGCTTGCTCACTTGGAGCTGAGCATTAAGCAGATCTTGCGCTTCACTTTTACCAATCGAGTAATTGGTTTGTACATAGTTTTCAAGCTCAACCAACAAACGACGATTTTGACGAATCACCGACTCAGCCTTTTGCTGATAACCTAACTCAAGCCAAAGCTGCGTCATGCTATTCGCAACCGTCAATTCTCTTGCTTGCACCTGCAAAGCTAAAGCATCTGCCTGTTGGCCTGCCTTTTTCTGTTGGAGGTTAAGCGTATCGCCACGCTCAAACTGCTGCATCAGCCCTACCGATATATTAGTCATCGGGTCTTCGTCGAATTGAAAGCTATCGACAGGCAAACCGCCAAATCCAACTTTCAATTTCGGGTCCATTAAGGTCGAGCTGGCAATGCCCGTTTCTCGCATCGCTTGAGACTGAGCAAAGTACTGTTTGCGATTTCCATCTTCGCTTAACGCAATCTCAATCAGTGTATTGAGTTGCTGCGTCGAACTTGCTTGGTCATGTGCTGAAATATCTTGAGCATTTGAAGCTGACGCAGTGGTAGCCGCGAGCGTAGCACTTGAAAACAAGGCCATAGGCAAGGCAGCAGCAACCACTAAGCTCGTGTTCATGACAAACACAGAGGTTGTTGGTTTCATATTCACAATGAATGTCCATATCTAGCGCTAATTAGCGCATAAAAAAGAATGACTTATCAGATTTATCTAACTGATAGAGCTGTATTTTTAGATATAGATTTATGCAGTGGGCGGGCGTAACAAAGATTGAGCACGTGCGACTTTCTGGCCAATCGTGACCGATTGAAAACGAGCTAATGAAAAGGAAAGTTGATCAACGGCTTGAACAGCCTGAATTGGATAGGGACTTGCAGAACACATTGAGGCACAGCAATCGGCACTCGAACAATGGTTACCCATCATCGAACTGCCGTCTTCGCTCATTGAAGACATATCGTATTGAGCCATCAAAGCATGGGCACTCATGTTAGAGTCTTCAGCGTGTACTTTTTCACTCATCACATGACACCCTGCCATTGAATCATTAACCGAAGTACCGCTGTGGTAACAAGCCGATTTGCTCGAACCCATTTCCATCATCATTACTTCAGTCATCAAGGCTGAGGAGCTTGAGGCATAGCTAGACATCAACATCGCAATGATGCTGAAAACAATAATCCAAGTTTTTCGGAATGTGTTTGTCATAGCTTACCTTTAGGTTTTCAAGGTAACTATAAAGGTTACCCTTAGGGTAAGGTCAATGATGAAGTACACAGATGTGATGAAATTGATGGTAGTTGCTGAATAGATGGACAAAAAGAACACTCAACAAGCAACTGAGTGTTCCTAATACTAAGTTCAATTAATCGTTTACCGGGGTTTGCGCATCATACTCAACTAGCGAATTTTTGAGTGCCTGTAGATCAGAACCACTTAAGTGCTTCCTCAATAATTCAAACTTATCTTCAGGCCAGTCGTATATTTTCATCGAAATCAGTTCTTCAATAACGGACTCATCAAAGCGGTATTTGACGACTTTAGCTGGAGAACCACCGACAATGCTGTATGGAGCGACGTCTTTAGTCACCACACTATTCGCTGCAACCACAGCGCCTTCGCCAATCGTCACACCGGGCATCACCATCGCTCTCATGCCTAACCACACCCCATCTTCAATGTGAGTGTCACCTTTGCCAATGTAGGCATCGTCGATTACATCCATAAATGGATACAGCGAAAACCAATCAACTCTGTGGGTATGGTTGCCACCCATTAAAATCACAACCTCTGCGCCAATGCAGACATAATCGCCGATATGGAGTTCGTCGATTTCCCATCGAGGCTCCCACTGGCGGCTGACTTCGTCGCCATGTAAATAACGGACGACAGATTGCTCGAACCCATTATCCCAGCAATCGCTGTAATAACTGTGTTGACCTTTTACGTGAATATTGGGGTTGGTTACGACTTCATGCAGCAACTCGAATTTGGACCAATGCTTCTTTTGCATTTTTACCTCTGAATGATCTATTAAGTTTTATTCGTTAACTATCAAAATGTTCGACGATGCAAATCCAAGGTGCACAAACTAACGCCCTATAAACACAGGGTTCACTGGGATGAATAGTGAGTATCACGCTTAAATCATAGCAATATCGCTAAAACTAAAGAGACGTCAGTGGATTCGAGGTTGCTTAAGAAGAGGAAGTAGTTTCAAAGTTTGCTCAGTTTTTATCGATAACTTGGTTGGATAATTTACAGGCGTAGTGTAACTGTTTAGTCGCGCCAATTTGACAGGAAGATGTGATTAATAAGGTTTCAAATTTCGTTTCGTGGAATACGGAATGAACAAGAGCCTGCGCGATTACACAGGCTCAAACTTAGACTCAGCTATAAACTTCGGAGCTCGCTTGGAGCTGGGCTCAGCGACTACATGCGTGCAAGCTGTACTTTTCTGTCTTTATTCACCACGCAGAAGTTACCGCGCTTAGTACGACACTTAGAGCATCGTTCGCATTCAACAGGGCTTCTATCCCCTTCCTTCCAACGCTTCACTAAATGGGGTTCAGAAAGCAGCGGTCTTGAAAGCGCGAAGTACTCAATGCCCGTGTTGTTTGCAATCGCTTCGATAGCATCAAAATCCGTTAGACCACCAACCGTGATCACTGGGATATTAACGTCTTGGCTGATCGCGTGACCATACTCATGGAAGTAGCCTTCAGCTTGAATGGTAAAACCATCGTGCGACTCGCCAATCATAGTGTCTGCTTTGCCATGAATATTGCCTGACACGACAATGCCATCCACACCCACTTGTTCAAGCTTTTTACAGACAATACGTGTTTCCTCAAAGGTGACGCCACCTTCAAAAAACTCGGATGCCGTGAGCTTAACCAAGATAGGGAAATCATCACCTACCAGCTTACGTGTCGCGGTATAGATCTCTAACAAAAATCTCATGCGGTTTTCTAAGCTACCGCCGTATTCATCTTCACGTTGGTTGTAATAAGGGCTTAGAAATTGGTTAATCAGGTAAGTGTGAGCGGCATGAATTTCAACGCCATCAAAGCCTGACTTCTGTGCTCTCAAAGACGCTTGAGCAAACGCATCAACAATGTAGTCGATCTCGTCTTTGGTCATCGCTTTGCCTAGAGTTTGAGTTCCTTTTTCTGGAACCTCACTTGGTGCGTAGATTACTCGCTCGCCAAGGTCATGCGTGGTTTTGGTGCCACCATAAGCCAACTGCATCACGATTTTAGAGTCGTTGTCGTGCACCAGTTGAGTCAGCTTTTGATACTCTTCAATGAATGAGTCGTTATACATACCCATCATGCCTGCATTCGGCTTTTCTTCTTCAACAATGTTCGCGTAGCCCGTCACGATCAGGCCGACTTCACCTTGAGCCAACTCTTCATAGATAGCGTACAGTTTATCTGTCATATGCCCATCTTCGGTGGCCATATTTTCCCACGTTGCACTTCTCATGAAGCGATTCTTTAGTGTCATCTTGCCAATGTGGGTTTCTGTAAACAAAGTGCTCAAGTGTCTTCCTCTCAAAATCGTGTTACGCAAGTTACCCATTAAGCATGGGCACTGATTCAGGCGGATACTACAGAGAATAAGGCAGCGAAAACTTAATCTAGATTAAGAGAGCGGCACTCTCATGTGAGAAAGATATAGAAAGCATCAAAAAGAGATAAAAAAGATTGGAGAAATGGTAACAAAAGAAAGTCGCTAAGTTTTAATAAGCGACTTTGTTCAATTTAATCTGGACTAAGTCAATGGTTCTTACGAGAGGTGTCCACCTGCGAATTTCTGCCTGCTAACAGTTATTTGAACTCATAGGTGTAAGACGCGCCAACACTGTTATTTTCACCGAAATCGTCCTCAGCAAAAATAGTGAAGAAGTTGAATGATTGAGCGTCACTCAACTTGTAGCTAACACCGACGCCTGCCCAATACCCTGAATAATCATCAGACCCCATTGAACCGCCACCGAAGCCCATAATCGACCACTCATCCGTAATCGTTTTTAAACCAAAGGCACCAATGTAGCCACCATGTGTTGAACTCGGCATCAATACATAATCAGAGCCAACGTTATCATCATCGAAAACCGCCACTTCGCCATCATTATAACTGTAGCCAGCCATAGGGAAGATTTGCCAACCGAACGGCTCAATGTCGAAATAACTCAGTGGTATAAACGTACCAATACTGTAGTTGTTCTTATAAGCATCGTTGTCGTATTCAGAGCGGCTAAAGTTGAAATTGACGATCCCCATAGGCAACAACCATGAACCGCCTACTCGCCACTCTTCACCGTCAGCATTAACACGAGCGTTGATCATTCGCGCTTCATCAAGCCCAATAGACCCAGAGAACTGCAGATCTTCGTTATAAGCAACGCCAGCTTTGGTTACGATTTTAGTCGGATCATCAGGGTGCTTCTCTTCAGCAAAAGCACCCGTTGAAAATAAAGACACTAAAGTAATGATTAGTAGATTACGTAATGTCATTAGAAGGTCGCGCTAACACCAACAAAGTGGATACGGCCATCGAATGAACCGTCAACCATGAATCGGTCCATATCTACTGAACCCAAGTCAGCATATTCGTAGAACACATCAATTAAGATATCATCCCAATAGGTAGATGCACCCACTGAGTAGCGATACTGCTCACCAACGGGAAGATCAACATACTGCATTGTCGGGTCGTCTTGTGGAGAAGTTTCGTAAGAGAAACCGGCTTTCAAACGCCAGTCTGAGTTAAGTTGGTAATCTGCACCAACTGCAAACTTCCATACATCGTCCCAATCGCGCAATAGTGTTTGATTAATTGGAAGGTTACCATTTTGGTTTGTACCCAAATCTAAAACAGTGCTATCCCATTGACTCCAACGATGAAATTGCACACTAGCTAATAGATCAAGCTGAGTATTAAATGCATAACTCAAACTGGCATCAACAATTTCAGGTACATCTATACCAGTATTTAATGAACGCTGGCCGCCAGTAAATACATTCACATCATTGTTAAATTCATGTTCGAGTTTAGAACGATAACTAGCACCCAATTTAAGCTTGTCTGTCGGTGTGTACATTACGCCAAGGTTATAGCCATAAGCCCAATCAGTGTCTTGCTTAGCTGTAAAAAGAGAGGATGATTGCTGTAATGCAGCCCAACTTAATTGTACACCCGCCCCAACCGACCACTGGTCATTCAGTTGGTAACTCAGTGATGGATTCACTTGCATCGCAGTAAGCGTAATATCTTGAAGTAAAAGATGACCTGCCCATTCGTTACCGTAATCAACGCTAGAGCCACCAACGGCACCAAGTGCAATACCAAGGTGTAATTTGTCAGTGACTTGATGCGCGTGGAAGACACCAAATGAAGGCATCACTGTATGTGCTTTACCGTCTTGCTTATCGCCGTTGTCTTGATACTGCATCTCAAGATCGAACGCCATGGTATTGATGGTCGTTTTGCTTTCGCCCATGTGAGACATAGTGGCAGGGTTTGTCCACATCGCCGCTGCAGATCGAGTGTAAACACCGTCGCCAGCACCAGTAGTACCAGCGTTGGCAACGACAGCTTCTTGCAAAAACAGGCCACTTGCGAATGCATTTAAGCTCGTAAAAATTGCAGTGGCAGCTAGAGAGTAAGTAAAAGTTTTGTTCATCAGAGCGCTCATTTAGCCTTAGACATTAAATTGCTCTAAGGTTACCGCAAAGCTCAATAAACAAAGGGAATATCCATTATTCCTGTACAAGCGCTATTTAAACTTTCTGGCGACGTAAGGGCGTGGTTTGTCTCGATGAATTTCACGTTGAGCAGCAATCGCCCTGTTCTTACCTAACCCAACCTTTATCTGATACCAAGTTTCGCAGAATACAGCCATGCCCGGGCTTGACCACCAAGTCTTGTTGTAGAGCTTCTTGTTAGCAGCGACGACATCTGGCGACCGATTCGCACACTCAAGTGCCAACGCATAGGCTTCAGCGTAAGGATCTTCGGCAATCTTGGTCACCAACCCATATTCTTTAGCGGTTTCACAGTCGATCACTTTGGCCGTCATCGCCATTTCAAGGGTGTGATCTTTACGCATCAGCTCTCTAAAAGCGATAGCGCCTCCCATGTCTGGAATCAGACCCCACTTTGCTTCCAATATAGAGAAGTTCGCATCCGGGCTAGCAATTCTAAAATCACCCCCACTGACCAATTGCAGGCCGCCTCCCCAACAACGACCATGAATCGCAAAAATGACAGGGCATGGAATATCTCGCCAACCCAATGAAAAGCGTTGTGCAGCGTTAGGCAATGTCGGTAGCCATTTAAACAAGAGCTTCATCGCCCCAGATTTACTGGTTAATAGGGACTTAACATCAAGCCCTGAACAAAAATCAGAACCCTCACCTTTTACTATTACGGCACGAATCTCGGTGTTCTTTTTCAGCTGAGTCACCATGTTATTCACGCCTTGAAACATTGCCATATCAATAGCATTGAGCTTATCGGGTCGATTCAACACAACCGTCGCAATTTGGTTTTTATCGATAGAACAAGTAATACGATCGAGGTTTGGCATGGTGGCTACCTTATCAGTGGTCAGACCTTTAGGTTATACATTTTATTAACATATGCCAAACTTGCACATTAAGAAGCGAGACCTGTGTTGCTTAACGTCTTTCCCTTTACACAAACGACATCAACAAAAAAGCAGTGATGGATCGCTCCATTCACTGCTTTTCATCCGTAGCTTTTATCGCCAATGGCTTTGATTGCCAGTAGCTTTGATTAGCAATGGCTTTCGGTCATGAGCAAAACCTATGTTCTTCGAGATTTCAGTAGCAAGAAGATAAAGTAGCTGCCAGCAATAATGGAAACTAACGTCCCTGCCGCAAGCTGCGCTCGGAACACTACCACTTGCCCTAAGCAGTCAGAAAATAGCATATATTCTGGTAACTTAAACCAAAGCGCTGAACATTAAAAAGGCCATTGAAATTCATCATTTCAATGGCCTTCTCGTTCCTACTAGCCAGGCAGCTAGCTAATTACCTAAGCAACTAACTGAGCTGAGACTCTCTCGCTTCTTGGCTACTGAAACCACGCAAAATGTTAAACAGGGTAATCAGTGTGAACAACATGATGACAAGCGATAGATGCCACGCTTCTCCTAGTCCTAACTGAACCAGCCCCATGCTCACCATTGAAGACACCACCATCTGCCCTCCGCCAGACATCGCAGCAGCCGCGCCAGCGTTCTTCTTATAAGGCAACATCACCAACGCCTGAGCACAAGGTAACGCTATACCATTGCCAAGAATCATCAAGAACTGGCCAAGCATTAAATAAAGTGGCTCAAGTGGACAAAAGAAAAGCCACAACGCCGCAGCCACATGTAATACAGGTGTGCATAACAGAGTTTTCTTGTTGCCCAGCATAGGGCGAATACGGTTACATAAGCTTGTTCCGCCGAGCATGCCTAATGCAGGAATCACCGCCCACATCGCGTATTCATCTGACGTCATGCCAATCTGATTTTGCATGATAAATGGCATCACTGATACGGTGGTGATCATCAAGCTAAAGTTAAGCCAGCCAATACTCGCAAAGCTCATAAAATAACGAGAAGTGAGTAGCTCTTTGTATTGAGAAATCATTTTCTTCGGTGAAGGGATAGCCGAAACCTTAGTGACGGTTTCCTTAAACTTGAACGCCAATACCACCCAAGCCAATGAGACATAGCCAAGTAGTGAGATAAACACCATACTCCAGCCAAAGTGGAAGTTAATAAACCCACCGATAACAGGCGCGATCAAAGGTGTTATAGAGGCAACCATCGCAATATAAGACATAGCCAAAGGCAAGTCTGCGCCGTTGAATCTATCGCGCGTCGAGGCACGAGCAAGTACAGCGCAACAGCCGGTTCCTAGGCCTTGTAGAAATCGCCCCATCACCATATTGGTAAACGAGTGGCTGAAGAAAATGATCATCAATAGTCCCAGCATGGCGATTAATAATCCGCTCAGCAGCACTTTCTTGCGCCCAAGAGCATCGGAAATAGGGCCATAAATAAACTGGGAAGGCCCAAAACCTAATAGGTACACGCTTACCAATAGCTGGGCTTGCTCTAGTGATACATCGAAGTCTTTGGCGATCCAAGGTAGTGATGGAAACACCAGTCCCATACTGAGCTGACCGATACTGATGACCAAGCACGCAAGTAAGATCGATTTAAAATCAAATCCACGACTCATCGTTTAATAGGTCCGTTCGAAGAAAAATCGTGCGTATCTAACTCACAACATAAAAACTGAGAAAATAGCGAAAATGCTGCTGGTGAGTTGTTCATAATGCTCCGACAGGATCAAATAGAGAAAGGCAGAGTAAACATACGTGAGCTTGTATAATCATACAATAGGCGTTCAACTAAATATGTGAATAGTCACTTTTCAGCAACCTCGGCTTTCCGCCTATCGGCCACAAGCGCTAGACTAACACTAGATGCTCATAATCAAGGGACTTCAATGAACACTCATCACCGTATTTTTTCATGTGCTTTGGCGCTGCTTGCCTCAGGTCCTGTAACGTCAGCCTTTGCTTGGCAGGCAGAGAAGATCACCGACGGACTCGTGATCCCTTGGGGACTGGCTTATGTCAACGATAAGTCCATGCTAGTCACAGAAAAATCAGGCGTCATTAAACATGTCGATTTAAAAACTGGCGATCAACACACACTCTTCAGGCTGCCCAATGTATGGGCGAAAGGCCAAGGTGGATTATTAGATATCGCACTTTCCCCTTTTGAAAACGGAAAGTTCTACGTCACTTACAGTAAAGACATCGATGATGAAGGCGTAACAACACTGGCTTCTGCTAATTACAGCAATAATGAAGTCATCAATTGGACAGACGTGTTTGTAACTAAATCCAGAACGGACACAGGACGTCACTTTGGTAGCCGTATCACCTTTGATGATAGCCACCTGTATTTTTCAATCGGTGATCGAGGTGATCGAGACAACGGCCAAGACACCATGACTCACGCCGGATCAATATTACGACTGAATGCCGATGGAAGCACACCAAGCGATAACCCATTCACGGATAACAACAAAGTGCTCAATGAAATTTGGAGCTTTGGCCATCGTAATCCACAAGGTCTGTATTACGATTTCCCGACTCAAAAGCTTTGGTCGATTGAACACGGCCCTCGCGGTGGTGATGAAATTAACCTAATAAAAGCGGGTGCCAACTATGGGTGGCCTGTCACCTCACACGGAAAAGAGTATTGGGGCCCTATCAGCGTTGGCGAATCGGAAACCAAAGATGGTATTGAAGCGCCAAAAAAAGTCTATGTTCCTTCAATCGCTCCGGGCAGTTTGCTTGTTTACCAAGGAGACAAATACCCAGAGCTGAAAGGCAAACTGCTGGCTGGCGCACTAAAACTTACTCACATCAATATTGTGACAGTCAATGAACAAGGTGAGGCAATCGAGGAAGAACGCATTTTAGAGGACTTGGGCGAAAGGATAAGAGACATCGAAACTTCACCAAACGGAGACATCTTCTTCAGCACTGATAATGGCAACCTGTACCGCTTGAAAAAGTAGCCGAGACCTCGTTCAAGTAAAGGCACTTACCTTACAACGACATTTATAAATATAAGCCGTTAAAAGTGGGCTCAACGCCCAGTTAGCGGCTTTAAATTTGCAAAAATGAATGCGCTAAAACAGTGCATTGACTCCAAATTCGTCATCAATTTCGACCACCTTTTTCACAAAAACTACAACAAATCACCATACAACTGTAACTCCATGATATTTAAGGAATGCAAAGTTTGACTACCCCCAAGTTTCTGCAACCTTTCCCTATGTATTCGATTGACTATCCCCTGATTTGATTTAGACTCGTTTCCGGCTAGAAAGAAAGTTCTTTGTATATAAACATTTCGTTGGATTACTAGTAACCCCGTTGTGTTGTACGCAATAGCAATAAACTTTTCCGCGCTATCAGTGCCACAATTGGCTCAAAATAAAAATTTAATTTTAGGATATCATCATGTCTAACACAGTTACTGGTACAGTAAAATGGTTCAACGAAACTAAAGGCTTCGGCTTCATTCAACAAGAAAACGGCCCAGACGTATTCGCACACTTCTCTGCTATCACTGGCGACGGTTTCAAAACTCTTGCTGAAGGCCAAAAAGTTGAGTTCGTAGTATCTCAAGGTCAAAAAGGCCCACAAGCTGACAGCATCAAAGTACTTTAATTTAGTATTTTAAAGCTTTCTAAAAATAGCCAGCCTCTGCTGGCTATTTTTTTACCCGCTATTCAGAGATTTAAGGTAATATTCCCCTTCACTATTTCTACCTAAGACACCCTCTCAATGGCTCTTAAACCCACAATCTACAAGTTTCGTATCTCTTTAACCGATATGAATCGCGACTATTACGACTCTTTCAATCTAACGGTTGCACAACACCCTTCTGAAACAGAACAGCGAATGATGGCTCGAATCATGGCTTTCTGTATCAATGCGTCTCCTGAACTTGAGTTCACTAAAGGGTTGTCTAGCATTGAAGAACCCGATTTATGGCAGAAGTCGTTAGACGATCAAATCCTAGAATGGGTTGATGTAGGCGAACCTGATCCAGAGCGTGTTAAGAAGGCAACTCGCCTATCTAAATCAGTACGCGTATTCAGCTTCAACACTAAATCAAACGTTTGGTGGGAGCAGAACAAAGGTAAATTCGGCTACCTAAAAGCTCAGATCGTTCGTCTAGACAACGATGGTATTGAGCAGCTAGCAGCGATGACACAACGTACGATGGATCTTTCAGTCATGCTGACGGGTAACTCTGCTTTCATTAACAGCGATACTCAATCGGCAGAAGTAACGTGGGAAGAGCTACAGAGTAATGACTGAGCGTCCAACCCCGAATAATTCGCAAACAGCAGCTAGCCAGCTAGAAGAAGCCAAGCAACAAGCCGACGCGCAGCAAGAAATCAAAGCTAAACAACAAGCTAGAACCAAGCTTCACCAGTGTTTAAAAGAAGCAGGTTTAGATTCAGTCAAAGCGCTCTCGACAAGCTACGAGAAAGAGCTGTCGTCATTTATTGATGAAAACCACGCTCTGTTCAAACACGCTTGCGAGAACAAGCCTGACAACTCTGCACGTCAGACGTTGCTTGGCCTGTTAACCAAGGAACATATCGATGCAAGCTATCGCTTTGAAAGCTATAAAGAAGCGAATGAGACGATGCAAAATGTATTCGATAATACTGTGGGCACTGAGCACAGTGACAAGTTTCAAAACTCTAACGCTCAACAGTTAAAACTAGTCACGCATTTGTGGTTGTTCATTCAAGGACGACTAGGAATGGATTACAGCCTAGCCAATGATCACGCAGCTGTAGCCGCTACGCTACTGTCTCGTATATCGAGAAGCAGTGATGATGAGATTCGCGTAGAGTTCATGGCGAGTTTTTACGATGGTTTGAGCATCTATCAAGCCGAGAACAAGCCATCCTGTATTGTTCACCACTTAAAGCGTTTGTTTAACCTTTCTTAAGCACTCCACCAGCGACTGATTCTAGTTACGCTCTATATGCTTTCAACAAACGTTAAGATATAGAGCGTGCTTTTTCTGCTTGGCCGCAACAGATTCCCTATTACGTTCATTCCTCACTTTAGGGAATGGCGAAAGTGAATAAGTCGCTCATTCTTCACTTTAGGGAATAACAGCATTCTCAGCCATTACAGTTGACTTCATTGCAGGCGTAAAAAAGCCCCGCATAAAGCGAGGCTTAGAATATATTTCAATGAACATCAATTTACAGAGGCTAAATTGAATTCATCTAATAATGCAGTGAATCAACGCAGGCCGTGTAAGAACTCGTGGCGCGTTGCTGGGTTTGATCTGAAGATACCGCCTAGAGCTGTTGTTGTCGTTTCGCTGGTTGCATCCATTACACCGCGAGATTTCACGCAGTAGTGAACCGCATCCATGGTTACAGCAACGTCATCGGTTTCGAGTAGCGTTTGCAATGCAACAAGGATCTGCTGCGTCATACGCTCTTGAACTTGTGGGCGCTGAGCAAAGAATCGAACAATACGGTTAATCTTTGAAAGACCAATGATTTTTCCACGCGGGATATAAGCGACCGCAGTCTTACCATCAATCGTCACTAAGTGGTGCTCACAAGTACTGGTCACGGTAATGTCTTTTACTCGTACCATCTCACGAACGCCCATCTTGTTTTCGATTACCGTAATTTTAGGGAAATTGGCGTAATCCAAACCAGAGAAAATTTCATCCACGTACATTTTAGCAATACGTTGCGGTGTTTCTTCCAGACTATCGTCCGTAAGATCAAGTTCAAGGAGAGTGAGAATCTCACGCATATGGTGTTCGATTCGTTCCTTTTTCTCTTCTCGGCTAACCTGGTTTGGACTCATTGGTGTCTCTAAACCACGGCTTGCTAGCGCATCTTTAACCAACTTCGCTGATTCGCTAAGACCTGACATTGAACTTCCTCTTTTATTACCCCTTCTGGATGGCAAACAAGGATACTCGGAATTTTGAATAAATACACCCATATTTTAAGGGAGGTCATTATTTACGGGGCTTAAACTGTGCTAGAGTGGCTAGAATTTCGTTGGCGAACCAGGTGTTCTGATCATTATTTAACCACCATTGCCAACCACAAAATCAAAACAATAACGATCAAAGGATTTCAATTATGGGCTGTTGCGACGCTCCGGGCTTGATGCCAATTGAAGAAGCACTAGATAAGCTGCTATCGCCAATTCAACCTATTCGAACGACCTTATCACTGCCATTGGCAGAAGCATTGGGTTACGTACTTGCTGAAGATATTCTATCCCCTATTTTCGTACCTCCTTTTGATAACTCAGCAATGGACGGCTATGCACTGCGCTTAGCAGACCTAGAGAACAGTAAAGTGCTGCCTTTAGCGGGCAAGTCCTTTGCAGGTCAACCTTTTGAAGGTGAATGGCCAGCAAACACCTGTATTCGCATTATGACTGGCGCAAAGATCCCGGAAGGTTGTGACGTCGTAATCATGCAAGAAAACACGGCTGAAACTGACGCTGGCATTGAGATTCAGCAAGACGACATCAAGCTGAACAATAACATTCGCCCTACCGGTGACGACATCAAGCAAGGCGATATCGTTCTTAGCCGTGGCGAACGTTTAACACCTCGTGACATTCCAATGATTGCTTCGCTCGGTGTGAGTCATGTAACTGTGGCACACAAACCTAAAGTCGCTTTCTTCTCTACTGGCGATGAGCTCAAGCCATTAGGTCAGCCTCTTGAAGATGGTCAGATCTACGACAGCAACCGCTACGGTATCAAACCACTGATTGAAGCGTTTGGTTGCGAAGCAATTGACCTAGGTATTATTCCTGATTGCCCTGCAACGCTTAAAGAAACCTTTGTAAAAGCGCAAGAACTGGCAGACGTAGTTGTCACTTCTGGTGGCGTAAGTGTCGGCGAAGCTGATTACACCAAAGACATTCTTGAAGAGCTTGGCGAAATCGGCTTTTGGAAACTAGCAATCAAACCAGGTAAACCATTCGCATTTGGTGAGCTAGACAACGCTTGGTTCTGTGGCCTACCGGGTAACCCAGTGTCTGCAATGATGACCATGTACGTGTTAGTTCAACCTATGCTGGCTAAACTTGCCGGTCACACTGCGTGGACAGCACCAGAATCGATTCCTGCGATCACTAAATCTGCATTCAAAAAAGGCCCAGGCCGTACTGATTATCAACGTGGTATTTACTCGATTGAAAACGGTAAGTTTGTAGTAGAAACAACAGGTAACCAAAGCTCTGGCGCTTTCCGCTCAATGAGCTTAGCAAACTGCTTTGTGGTACTAGAGCGCGAACGTGGCCGTGTTGAAGTCGGTGAAACGGTTCAGATTCAACTGTTTAACTCCACGCTTTACTAACGAGGCTTGCTGATGGAAATACTGTCTGACGCAGAGATGCTTCGTTACAATCGCCAGATCATTCTCAAGCAGTTTGATTTTGAGGGTCAAGAAGCGCTGAAACAGAGCTCGATTTTGGTGTTAGGTGCGGGTGGTTTAGGCTGTGCCTCTGCTCAATACCTTGCGACTGCGGGTATTGGTAAGCTAATGCTGATCGACGACGATGTTGTCGAGCTTTCAAACTTGCAACGACAAGTGCTTCACACCGATGCTGATATTGGTAAGAAGAAAGTCGTTTCAGCCGCTGAATCATTACAGGTGTTAAACCCACACCTTAGAGTTGAAACGGTCGACCACAGACTTGATGACGAGGCACTAGCAAAGCTCATTGAAGCGCATTCGTTAGTACTTGATGCCAGCGACAACGTTGAAACGCGCAATCAACTTAACCGTTTGTGTTACGCCTCAAAAACGCCACTTGTATCGGGCGCTGCGATTCGCATGGAAGGTCAGATTAGCGTATTCACTTATCAAGATGAAAATGCACCTTGCTACCAGTGCTTGAGCGCTCTATTCGGCAACGCTGCTCTAAGCTGTGTTGAAGCCGGTGTGATGGCACCTGTTGTTGGCATGGTTGGCGCGGCTCAGGCTTTGGAAGCTATCAAGGTTATTGCCGGGTTTGGACAACCAAAGCAAGGCAAGCTTTTGATTCTCGATGCCATGTCTCACAGCTGGCGTGAAATGAATTTAATAAAGATGCCTAATTGTTCGGTGTGTGGATAAGATAAATCATATCCCCCTCTGATCGAAAACCTAAGCCTTGACTATATGTTGGGGCTTTTTTATGTCTCAACGTCAGCATCTCACTCGCTTTATCAATTTGAAATACTCTATGAGAGATTAGTTTCATTTGAGTTCTCATTTTGAGAATACAGTGAAAAAATCAGCACCTAAAAACATAACCTTTAAAAATCAATAATTTAAAATTGGCACATAACTTGTAACTGTATCTGTACCTTCCATCACAAGGATGTAGATATGAGAATTACAACGTTAAGTTTGCTATTAAGTGCCCCTCTAGTCGCCAACGCAGCGCCATTCGATACCTGCCCTAGTCAAGCATACCTCTTTCAGTCGAAACCCGTTGAAGTTTGGGGGGTAAACCTTGTAACAGGTTCAACCACTCTGTTGGAAGACGATACGGGTATGAATGCCAATATCAATGGTGTCGGTTTCGACTTTCAAGACAGATATATTTATGGCTATGACACCACCAACAAACGTTTAGTGCGTCTTGGTCAAGACTTCCAAGCAGAAGTTATCAATACCAGTGGCTTACCAACCGATCACACTTTCTATGTCGGCGACGTCTATGACCATGTTTACTACTTGTATCGTACAGGTAAGGGACTATTTACTGTTGACCTCTCTCCTTTAGACTCTGATCCGAATGCGACCGTCACGGTCAACAAAATCGCAGGCAGCCCTGCAACTGTAAAACTGACTGATTTTGCTTTCCATCCAAGTGATGGCTCTTTATATGGTATCGACAATAACTCGGGTGGCTTGTACAGCTTCAACCCAACTACAGGTGCAGAAACCTATATTGGTGATACCGGAGAAACAGGGACGTTTGGCGCAGGTTATTTTGATGTGAACGGCTACTACTACGTATCTCGAAATCAAGACGGTAAGATCTACCGTATCAACCTATCCCCAGATAACGCTGCAAACATCGCTGCAGGTGTCGTTCCTGCTGTAGAGTTCGTATCGAATGGCCCTTCTTCGAATCAAAATGATGGTGCTCGCTGTGCGAATGCGCCTGTCGTAGATGAAGATTCCAACATCGACTTCGGTGACGCTCCAGACAGCTACCTAACGTTACTGGCGAGCAATGGCCCTCGACATGAACTCGATGGCATCACATGGTTAGGTACAGACGCGCCCGACGCCGATCTTGACGGCTACGTAACACCGCAATCGGATGAAAGCGTGGGTATTGATGATGAGTGGGCGAACGGTGGTATCGGTTTTGTAACCGCACTTGAAGCTGGTCTTGATTCAAAAGTGGTGATTGAGGCTTCAACAACCGGTTACCTTTCGGCTTGGATAGATTGGAACCAAGATGGCAGTTTCGATGGCGCCAACGAGCAAGTATTTACCGATTACCTGTTAGATGCGGGTGAAAACGATCTGTTCCTAAATGTCGATATCAACGCTCTGACCGGTACGACGTGGGCTCGCTTTAGATTCAGTCAACAAACCAACCTAAGTTACTTTGGCGGTTCAACCTCTGGTGAGGTGGTCGATATTCAAGTCGATGTTCTTAACGATGGTGCCACCGCTCGTTACTTCCCAAGTGCTTCTGGCTACGCAACGCTCGCGTACGAAGATAACTGGCCATATAAAGCAGATTACGACATGAACGATGCTGTTCTTATGTATCGCATTACTGAGATCCTTAAAGATGGAAAAGTCGTTAAGTCCACTATCGACGGCCGCCTAGCTGCTGTCGGGGCAACGTACAGAAATGGTTTTGCTGTTCGACTTCCTAACCTAGACCCGAGCTTAGTGAGCAATGGCAGCTCTTACATGAAACACAACGGTGTATTCACTGACCTTGACCTAGAAGATGGACGTAGTGAAGCAATCTTTGTTATCGCCAATGACCTGACAGAAAAAATCAGCACTGGCTGTACCTTCTACCGCACCAGTAATGGATGTAAAGAAGATGAGCAGTTCTCGTTCCAAATTGGTATTACTTTAGCCGGTGACGGTGTGAGCACAGGCAGCTGGACCGATATGCCTTACGACCCGTTCATTTTCGCAACGCCTGGTTATTATCACGGTGAAAACCTACCTCTACATCCAGGACGCAGCTGGGAGGTTCACTTGCCAGACCAAGCTCCAACCGAAGCATTTGATACCACTAACCTCTTTGAAGCTGGTTTAGGCGTCGATGACAGTAATCCATCAACAGGTAAATACTTCAAAACAGTAGAAAACCACCCTTGGGCACTAATAGTGACTTCGGATGACGAATGGGAGTGGCCTTTAGAGTACGTCGATATTGTTACCGCTTACCCAGAGTTTAAAGAATACGCAGAATCCGGCGGTGAAACGAACCAAACATGGTACCAATCACCTGCAGACAACCAACGTTACGAACCATAAGGAGAGACGTTATGACTATTCACACTAAACAGTATCGAGACAATCATTGCGTTGATTCAAGTCGCAATCTCTTTGAGGAAAAACGTATGTCTGTACAAAGCACTTGGAACATCAAGAAGTCACTAGCCGTTATTTTAGCTGCAGCGCCATTAGTATTAGCCGGCTGTGGAGGCGGCGGCGGTGGGGGCGGAAGTACATCTACGGCATCACCATCTACACCCTCGACACCTGCAACTCCGTCGAATCCGGTAACAGCAACGCCTTCGCCGTCTCCCGCGACAAGTGCGGTAGCAGCGCAGAGCTATACGATGAGTGATTTGGTGGTACCTGATGGATTTGACTACAACTCTGTTGAACAGTTTGATCTCAACATTGACATCAGCAGCATTTCGACAGACCGTTCTTTTGTGACCGTTTATAGCCGCTTTAGTACAAGAGATGACTCAACCTTGAAGCCGGATTACTCCAGCAAGGTCATTGCGGGCCCACTAGATAACGGTGTGTTCGCCTCCAACTTTGCAGCACCGGTAAACCATGACGCACTCTTGATAGAGATTTGGTTTTACGATGGTCAACCTCCATTACAACAAGTGGTTTCTAGCGGCGACTCTCAGATTGTCTGGCAGTAAATTGTTTAACAGCAGGTAACTTGTCGTTAGCGAGATCTCTGACGAAACAGAGTCAAAATGGATTGTTTGTAAGTAGGAAGTGAGCAGAAATGCTCACTTTTTTATTTTCGTCGAAGAGCAGTTAATTCAGCTTTCTTAGCGAGTAGCATTCACTTTACCACCAACCTCACTTATATTTTCAACATAACCTTCAAAGACTTACTCTCATGAAACAGTTAAAAATAGGTCTATTTATCTTAATGTGTGGCGTAGGCGTGTTAGTTGCCCTTGCCTATTTCCCGCTAACATCAGAGACGGGGCAACGTATTCAAGCCAAAGTAATTTCGAACACGCTTACTCAATCCTTAGATGGGCACAGGCGTTATCTGACGGTTCAGACAAAAGATAATGACGTATTTCGGCTCTCTATTGCTCCTACCACAGACTGCCCTATTGATTCTGTGGTCGCGCTTGATACATTAAACAATCAAATAACCGGACAAAGCAGTTATCAGTTCATCCACTGTCGAGCTGCACAGTAGCCATCGATGCAACAACGGTATTCGTAAAGCAACTGTATTCGCAAAAGCAACAGTAATCGCTCTACCACTGTATTCGCTAAAACAGTAAGAATCGCTAAAACAACAAGAATGGATATAACAATAATGAATCAGCCACTCATCTCACCACAACAACTTCAACAACGTTTGCTAGCAGAAGACAATATCATCATCCTCGACGCCAGCATCGAGTTTCAAATTCCAAGCGAGTCAGAAAAGATCAAAGGACAAATGATTCCTGGTGCTATTCGTTTTGACTACGACAAAGACTTTTGTAACAAGCACACTCTGCTTCCTCACATGTTTCCGAGCGAAAAACACTTCAACACTCGCGCAAAAGAAATTGGCATCAATCAAGACAGTACGATTGTGGTTTACGATAACTCCGGAACCTTCGCTTCTCCTCGTGCGTGGTGGATGTTTATGGCAATGGGACACAACGACGTATTCATCTTAGATGGCGGTTTGCCAGCTTGGATCGAAGCCGGTTACGCGACCGAGACTGACTATCGCACCGAAGTAAAAGCGGGCAATTTTGAAGGCCATATTCAAGACAACTACTTTGTCAGTGCTCAGCAGATTGAAGGTTACTCAACTGACAAGAGCGCAAACATTGTAGATGCTCGTTCTCAAGCTCGTTTCGATTCAGAAGTTCCTGAACCACGTGAAGGCTTGCGTAGTGGCCATATACCGAATTCTATTTGCCTACCATTTGCCCAAGTACTCAAAAACGGCAAGTTAAAGTCCCAAGAAGAGCTTATTGATATCTTTTCAACGCTAGAATTAACGCCTTCTCAACCTATGTTCTTTAGCTGTGGCTCTGGCGTAACAGCTTGCATCATATTATTAGCCGCTAAACTCGCTGGCTATAACGGTGAAATGGGTGTTTACGATGGTTCATGGACGGAATGGGGTGCTAACGACAAACTCCCTATCGCCGTGACTAAAAAGTAATTCAACTTCGCTTAATGCAACTATTAGAATATACTGCGCATGCATAAAGAGCTTACTGATAATGATGGCCCCACGTCTCATGAAGTAAGCCTCTATGTCGCAGTTAACGCTATGTTCATTTGAGACCAAGACTCGATTCACGCCGTTTGATTTGTAACCCACATCAACTTGCTAACCATAATTCGTGATTAATCATAAACTAATCGTTATCGACGTTATGAATACTAATTTTTCACTCAAGAATCTCTGCTCGTAGTCGTTACACTATTTAATCATTAATACTTTCATCATTGATGTTTGTATTTTTCGTTGCATGAATCGCGCTGACAACCCAATAGTTTGTCACTTGCAGTCTGTTAAAAGTAGTAACCAACAAAGGCATCTCATGGCTCTATTTAAGCAAAATATCTGGTCGCTGTACGCGTTTGTCGTACTACTGACCCTGATACTTTTCGCCGCGTTGGGAATAACAAACTGGAAAGCAAACAGAGACGACTTCATAGAGCAGCAACACATTCAGGTTGAGCTTTTTTCTAGCTCCGTCAACTCGCTGCTGACCAGTCAAGAAGCCTTGTTAGAAGTGGTTGGCCATCAACTGGCTCAACAGTCTGATTTCACACGTACTGCATCTATCCAGATTAGGCCAATATTAGACAAGCTACTTGAGACCCACCCTGCGATAGCAGCGTTTGGCTTGTTGAACACCGACGGTGATTACCTCTCGATTAGCTCAAATCTCGAACTTGCGAATCAAAGGAACTTGCTGCAATACGCGCCAACCAGAGGCTCCTTCCTAGACGCCCTATCAAGCAGTAGCATGGTGCTTGGCCGTACCTATTTTCAAGATTCGTTGAATAGCTTAGTCATCCCGCTGAGAAAATCCATTTCAATCGATGGCAAGAAAACCGATGCAGTAATGACCGCAGGGCTACGATTAGACGCAACGATCGTATTTGAAAATAATGCTCACGCCGGAAGTTTCAATACACTAAGCCTGATCAGAAAAGACAGCTATCGCCAGTTTTATTCAAGTGATATTGAATCTGAGAGTGCCTATTCCTCTCCAGTCGGCAAAGATGTCATACAGCGTATTGCAAGTATCTTTACCGACCACTTCGGAATTAGCGTACAAGAAGCGATGAATGGGCAAGAAAACTATTCTTTTGTCGTCGACGATGAAGAGTACCACTCTTTGATGAGCGCGAAATACATCCCAAACTACAAATTATGGGTGGTAGGACGTACGGATCTAACTCACGTCGATAGTATATTCATACAAGAGTTCAGCATTCTTTTCGTTGCCTTTATTTTTCTTCAGTTTGGTTTCTACTTTTTGGTTAAGTCGATTGCCAAGAATGAACAACGGACTCGTAGCCAACTCATTTATCAGGCGAACCATGACCCTTTAACCTCTCTGCCAAACCGTTTGTACATGCGTAGAAACATTGGTAAATGGATTGACGATGAGTCAGAGCCGTTTTCGCTGTTGTTTATCGATATCGATAACTTTAAATGCGTCAATGACACCCACGGGCATGACTTTGGAGATAAGGTTCTCAAACAGATCGCTTTGCGTTTGATGAGGTTCCGATCTCGCCTCAGCCTATTGGTACGTGAATCCAGTGATGAGTTTTTGTTCTTGACGCCCTTGTCGAATGAAGCTGAAATTAAACGACTCGCCAAGCGCATTATTGAAGTGCTTTCTCAACCTTATGAAGTTGAAAGCGCTCAGTTTTTGTTAGGTTGCAGCATCGGCGTAGCGCGTTTCCCAGAACACGGAAAAGATCTGGATAGCCTGTTACGTTCTGCCGATATTTCAATGTACAAAGCGAAACAGCAGCAAAACTCGTACAGTATTTTCACAACGGAAATGCAAGATGCTCATCTCTACAAAATGAAAGTAGAACAAAGGCTACGCATCGCTATCGAGAAACAAACGCTGTTCATGGTTTTCCAACCGCTGGTTCGTGCAAATGAAAGTATTCATGGTGTAGAAGCACTCGTGCGCTGGATTGATGAGGAATTGGGTTTTGTTCCGCCAGATGTCTTTATACCGATAGCAGAGAACACGGGTTTAATGCAAAAACTGGGGACTTTTATTATTGAGTCCAGCATTATGCAGATCGCCCACTTGCACCGAACAACAGAACAAAAGATCGGGCTGTCGATCAACATATCAGTGCGTCAGTTTTCTCATCAATCCTTCTCTGAGCACTTGTTCGCGACACTAGAAAAGTATCAACTCTCTCCTAGCTGTTTAACGCTAGAAATTACCGAGAGCTTGTTCATTGAAGATGTGACTTTGGTGAAACCGACTTTTGAAGCCCTCAAAGAGAAGAATATAAAGATCTCTTTAGATGATTTCGGGACAGGTTATTCATCACTAAGTATGTTGAAAGCACTGCCTATCGATGAACTTAAAATCGATAAGAGCTTTATTGAGAACATTGCTGTCGATCAGCAGTCACTCACCATGGTGCAAAACATCATCGCAATCGGTAAGAACTTCGGCATGGTGGTATTAGCAGAAGGCGTAGAATCAAACGAACACTTCGCAATTCTAAAGGCATGTGGATGTGACTTAATGCAAGGCTATTACTTCTCTCGCCCTATTCCTTATTATGAGCTGGCTACTCACCTAAACAAGAAAGTGACCGAGCACGCGGAATGTTCTGTTTAAGAACGCGAGTTAAATAGACGAGCTAAATAAGGTAGGCAGATAAACACCTACCTTATTTTCTAGATATTTTCTGTTCGGTTATTTATTCATTTCACTTTTTATTCATTTCACTATGCATAACATCGATCAACTGTCCGGAAGGATCTCCTGATAATTCCCAAGTAAAAATACCGCCTAGGTCTGATTTCTTCGCCCATTCTGCCTTTGCTTTAATAGAACGCTGATCTTCAAAAGATATGAATACTTTTTTATCTGGGTTCCACAAATAAGGTGCTTGAGCTTGCTCATCATACTTATACTCATAACCTTGTTTGTTGCTGTAGTTATTCATAAGATCCCAAAACATGAAGTAACCGTTTTCACCGGTACCAAACTGCGCCCCTTGTTCAGAAACTAGGTCACCTTTAGGCAGCTCTCCAGCAAAGTCTTTTGTCCCTTGCCAACCTCGACCATAAAAAGCCGCCCCGATCACGAGCTTCTCGCTAGGAATACCTTGCTCTATCATCTGATTAATGAAGACATCAGCTCCCATTCCCCACCAACTACGCTCGGTGGCATGTAAGTTTGTTGTGTGACCTGTTTGAGTTCCCCAGCCTCCGAGGAAGTCATACGTCATCGCAAACATGTTCGTCAGATATGGGCTAGCTGCGTTCCAGTCAATTTGAGCTGCCTTAGCACCAACACCGACAGCCGTTGAAAGCTCGTAATCTCTTTGAGTCGTCTTTGATAGAGCGTCCAAATCACTTCTGATTGTTTTTACTAAAAGAGTAAAAGCTTCACGCTCTAGCGCTTTTTGCTCATCCGTTAGTTTCGTCTCTGGGTTCCAAGGCGAAGTGGTTAAGCCGCCGCCTCCTGGGTATTCCCAATCAAGATCAATACCATCAAAGAAGTCGTATTTTTGGATCAATTCAACAGCAGTTTTTGAAAAGTGCGCAATGGCTTGAGGATCTTTCGCCATCGCATGGAAAGGTTCAGACATTGTCCACCCTCCAAATGAGGGCAAAATTTTGATATTTTGATTGTCGGCCTTCAGTTGAGCTAACTGGGCAAAGTGACCTTTATAGGCGACATCAACACCCACGTCTCCGAAATCGACTTCTAACGCAGCTTCTTTATCCACAATAATCGCGGTATATGGTTGTTTGTCTGCACATTGCTGCTGAATTTGTTTTTGGACGGGCTCACCAGCACCGCTATGAGGACCACACATGCTCAAGAAGGCGTAAATAATATGTGAGAGCTTGTCTGCAGGTATGTCGTCAACGGTATAAGGGTTGTCTTTATTCAGATATTGCCAATCCGCAAAATACCCTGCGACGACTTTATCATCGGCATGTACTGTAGGTGTGAGCATACAAACCGTGGCTATTGAGCTAAGCCCAAAGATAGAAATAGATTTAAAGATAGAACTTGATTGGTCACTGTTGCTAGAAATAGCGTGTGTGATAAATGACAGTTTCATAATTATCTCCTTTAGTGTGGCTTAACATTAAAGAGTGATAATTCTTTCAACCGCTGAACAAATTCACTATTCGAGTCATGTCTAATAGTTATCCCCCTTATTGCACTGGTTTCATCAGGGGAATTTCCATGATTACTCAAATAGTGAATTCAACGAAGCTTAAGTATCTTACGATTCACTGCTGTTTGGTTTATTCACGCTAAGTTGTTCGTCCAAGTTAAGTACCGTCAAAGCATTACTTACGCTGGTCGCTATCACATCGACCACACCGGTTCTTAGTGCGCCTAATAGAGCTAATGGCTTACTGTTCTCCGCTGCAATGGCAATGACTTCCGCTATTGGGCGAAATTCTTCCAAGGCCAAACCAATAACACGGTCACTCATTACTGTGTTTGCTGTTTTACCGTGAACATCGAAAAAGTCATAACCCGCAAAGTCACCGACGACACCTTGTAATAAACGAGATTGAACGACCTCACCTGCGGTAAACCAGCCTAAGTCGACCATATAGCTGTTTTCGCTCATATCACCGATACCGACCAAAGCGACATCGGCTTTTCGAGCGAGATCGAGTGTCTGCTTAACGGTGCTGTTTTCCATAAATGCGGTTTTTTGCGCTTTATTCTCGGCATAAGCCGGCGCGTATAAGGTTTCAGAAGATCCACCGTACTTTTTGGCTAGCTGCCTGCATATATGGTCGGCATTAAACATACCGCCTCTTGGGTGAATACCGCCGATACCACACACGAATTTGCAGTCTCGTGGCGTAATGACGCCAGTGTGATGAGCAACAGACGATACGTTTCGCCCTTGTCCTACTGTCACTACCATGCCGTTTTTCAGTGTACTGGTAAGGTAGTTAGACACTAAACCAGCAACCTGTAATCGCTGCTTCTCTTCATTTGGTTGGTCTAGTGCCACAAGCGCACGCTTTACACCAAATCGTTCGATCAAACGTTGCTCGATCTTCGCACTAAAGACGGGGTGATATTTCACGGTGATCTCAACAATGCCCTCATCTCGGGCTTGCTTGAGCATTCGACCAACCTTTGCACGGGAGATAGAGTACTTTTTAGATATCTCTTCTTGCGTGGCACCATCTTGATAATAAGCAACCGCGACTTCAGTGAGGAGATCAGTGTTTTCTTCGGAAACATCTTGGATATTCTTACTCATATACCACTCAACCAATATTTAACAATTATTTTACCTGCTTGAAGAACAAATGTTCGATGCTTAAGCAAGTGATACACAAGTTTACACCCCGAACATATGTAACAGCAAGGTACATTTGCTCATAGTCATAACCATGGTTTTGTTGTTGATTAATTCACCTCACTTTGCTCGTTAAACGTTTGCTTGCATAGCCCATGATTACTAGAGCGAAATATATTTGACTGAAGTCACCATACAGTACTATTTACCGTTGACTTTGGGGTTAGATCGGATAAATATGGCTACATCATTTACTCATCGAGCGATCAAATGTTCTGTGCAAATGTTCGTTCGGAGAAAAATTTAAATTAATGTAAGTTTGGCTCACTGGTACAACCATTGAGAACTTCATTAGTTAGCTTGCAAATGCCCACACCTCTCCCATTAATGAGGTGTTATGCGATACATAGGATGATCAAAATGAGCAATAAATTAGAGCAACTTCGTAAACTAACAACTGTTGTAGCTGACACTGGCGATATCGAAGCTATCAGCAAGTACACTCCTGAAGATGCAACAACTAACCCATCTCTAATTCTTAAAGCTGCTCAAATTGCTGAGTACGCTCCTCTAATCGATGCTTCTATCGAATACGCAAAAGCGCAAAGCGGTGATAAAGCACAGCAAGTTCAAGATACTTGCGACATGCTTAACGTGAACATCGGTAAAGAAATCCTAAAAGTTGTACCTGGCCGTATCTCTACTGAAGTCGATGCTCGTCTTTCTTACGACATGGAAGGCAGCGTTGCTAAAGCTCGTCAACTTATCAAAATGTACAACGACGCTGGCATCACTAACGACCGCATCCTTATCAAACTGGCTTCTACTTGGGAAGGCATCCGCGCTGCTGAAATCCTAGAGAAAGAAGGCATCAACTGTAACCTAACGCTTCTATTCTCTTTCGCTCAAGCTCGTGCTTGTGCTGAAGCTGGCGTATTCCTAATCTCTCCTTTCGTAGGTCGCATCATGGACTGGTACAAAGCGAAAGAAGGTCGTGATTTCGAAGCTTCAGAAGATCCAGGTGTAATCTCAGTTTCAGATATCTACAACTACTACAAAGACCACGGTTACAAAACTGTTGTTATGGGCGCAAGCTTCCGTAACATCGGCGAGATCCTTGAACTTGCTGGTTGTGACCGTCTAACTATCGCTCCTCAACTTCTAGCAGACCTAGAAGCAGCAGAAGGCGAAGTAGTTGAGAAACTTATCGACTCTAACGGTACTAAAGAGCGTCCAGCAGCGATGACTCACGCTGAGTTCCTGTGGGACCACAACCAAGATGCAATGGCTGTTGAGAAACTGGCTGAAGGCATCCGCAACTTCGCCGTTGACCAAGGCAAACTAGAAGACATGATCGCAGCTAAGCTGTAATCACTCTCACCAAATTCAAATAGGGGAACGTTCAGTTCCCCTACTTTTATCAATTTTGTTTTTCTTAATTTTTATTCGGAAGTTCTTATGAATCAATCTCCTCAAAACAGAAAGCATCTAGCTAACGCTATTCGTGCTCTAAGCATGGACGGCGTACAACAAGCAAACTCTGGTCACCCAGGCGCACCTATGGGTATGGCAGACATCGCTGAAGTACTTTGGCGCTCTCACCTAAACCATAACCCAGCAAACCCAGAGTGGGCTGACCGCGACCGTTTTATCCTGTCTAACGGCCACGGCTCAATGCTGATTTACTCTCTGCTTCACCTAGCAGGTTACGAGCTTTCAATTGAAGATCTTAAAAACTTCCGTCAACTGCATTCTAAGACTCCAGGTCACCCAGAGTACGGCTACGCACCAGGCATCGAAACAACGACTGGTCCTCTAGGTCAAGGCATCACTAACGCTGTTGGTATGGCGATGGCAGAGAAAGCGCTTGCAGCACAGTTCAACAAAGAAGGCCACGACATCGTAGACCACTACACTTATGCATTCATGGGTGATGGCTGTCTGATGGAAGGTATTTCTCACGAAGCATGTTCTCTAGCAGGTACGCTTGGTCTTGGTAAGCTGGTTGCTTTCTGGGATGACAACGGTATCTCTATCGATGGCGAAGTTGAAGGTTGGTTCTCTGACGATACGCCTAAGCGTTTCGAAGCTTACGGCTGGCACGTAATCCCAGCGGTAGATGGTCACGATTCTGACGCTATCAACGCAGCGATTGAAGCGGCTAAAGCAGACCCTCGCCCTACTCTAATCTGTACTAAAACAGTGATTGGCTTTGGTTCTCCAAACAAAGCAGGTACGCACGACTGTCACGGTGCTCCACTAGGCGCTGAAGAAATTGCAGCAACACGTAAAGAATTAGGTTGGGAGCACGGTCCTTTTGAAATTCCGTCGGAAGTTTACTCAGAGTGGGATGCGAAAGAAGCAGGCGCAGCTAAGGAAGCAGCGTGGAACGAGAAACTTGCAGCTTATGAAGCAGCATACCCTGAGCTGGCAGCTGAATTCAAACGCCGCGTAAACGGTGACCTACCAGCTGAGTGGGAAGAGAAAGCATCGGCAATCATCGCTGATCTTCAAGCTAACCCAGCAAACATCGCATCACGTAAAGCATCTCAAAATGCTCTAGAAGCGTTTGGTCAAATGCTTCCAGAATTCATGGGCGGCTCTGCTGACCTAGCGCCTTCCAACCTAACTATGTGGTCTGGCTCTAAGTCTCTTGAAGCAACTGACTTCTCTGGTAACTACATCCACTACGGTGTAC
>NZ_JBFSVE010000057.1:17517-34872 GCF_041467715.1 Vibrio sp. 10N.247.311.14 | reverse complement strand
TTGGACATAAAAAGACCCCCAATAATTGGTGTCCAACTATTGGGGGTCAGTTCATCAAGCGGGCTTTTTAATGACTTCTAAACCACAAGCGTAATGATTACTCTTGAGGTACTACCTTACCGATGTACGGTAGGTGACGATATTTTTGTGCGTAGTCGATACCAACACCAACAACAAACTCGTCTGGGATCTCAAAACCAATCCATTTTGTATCGACAGTCACTTCACGGCGAGAAGGCTTGTCTAATAGCGTACAAATTTCGATAGACTTAGGACCACGTAGGCTCAGAATCTCTTTTACTTTAGTCAGCGTATTACCTGTATCGATAATATCCTCTACAAGTAGAACGTCTTTACCTTGGATATCATCATCAAGGTCTTTCAAAATACGAACATCACGTGAGCTTTCCATGCCGTTGCCGTAGCTAGACGCGGTCATGAAATCAACTTGGTGAGTTAAATCGATAGCACGAGCAAGATCTGCCATAAAGACAAAAGATCCACGCAATAAGCCAACTAAAACTAGATCTTCACTACCTTTGTAGTGCTCCGTGATCTGTTTGCCTAGTTCGTTCACTCGATCCTGAACTTCTTGCTCAGAGATCATGACTTCAACTGTATGCTTCATACTGCTCTCATTCTATTTGGTGATTGCGACGAATGTTGACAGTTTCGTCAGTTGTGTCGCTCAATTTTGTGCGTAAGTCTAGCACTGCTCAAATACCCACACCACCTTATGGTTCGAATTTACTGTCAGATTCTCAACGAAATGTGCGCTGGTGCCTTATCCAATACTCGTCTCCTTTCACATCAATGCTGATCACGCTTTATGTATCAAGTTTGATGTAACTGTCTATAAAACAAGCTGAA
This sequence comes from Vibrio sp. 10N.247.311.14, assembly GCF_041467715.1. Classification (NCBI taxonomy): domain Bacteria; kingdom Pseudomonadati; phylum Pseudomonadota; class Gammaproteobacteria; order Vibrionales; family Vibrionaceae; genus Vibrio; species Vibrio sp. 10N.247.311.14. The sequence goes on along the minus strand of NZ_JBFSVE010000057.1, from coordinate 34,002 downwards.
AGGATTGACCATTCGCATATGCACCATTACACTCATCTTGGCTTAAATAATAATAAAATCATTAATATAAAAAAATCGTTGGCAAGGAAAATAAAATGGACTCAATCTCTAAGAGACCTAGAACTAGGCTTTCACCTTTAAAAAGAAAACTTCAGCTGATGGAAATCGCGCTTGAAGTGTTCTCTCGTCGCGGCATTGGCCGTGGTGGTCACGCTGACATTGCAGATATCGCTCAGGTATCAGTAGCAACAGTATTTAACTACTTCCCTACTCGTGAAGATCTGGTTGATGAAGTGCTTAATCATGTTGTCCGTCAATTCTCAAACTTCCTTTCAGACAATATCGATCTAGATATTCACGCAAAACAAAACCTACATAATATTGCGACTGAAATGGTGACGTTAGTGGCTCAAGATAGCCATTGGTTAAATGTATGGTTCGAATGGAGCGCTTCGACTCGTGATGAAGTATGGCCGCTATTCGTAACAACGAACCGCACTAACCAAATGTTAGTACAAAACATGTTTAGCAAAGCGATTGAACGCGGCGAAGTCTGTGACGATCACGACCCTAAACATCTAGCGAATCTATTCCACGGCATTTGCTACTCGCTATTCATCCAAGCGAAACGTGTAGAAACGCCAGAAGAGCTTTCAAGCTTAACGGATAGCTACTTGAACATGCTGTGCATTTATAAGTAGATTTGAAATTCGGTCTTCGAAAAAAACTTAGGGATTGGCGTATTGCGTCAATCCTTTTTTGTTTTTAGCACTCGCTCTTCGTATCCCGGAGCGCAGCGTACTCGCATCTCGGAGTGAAACGTTCCTGCGACTTACTTCAGACATAAAAAAGCCGCTGACAAATCAGCGGCTTTTAAAAACATTAGCGAGTGACTAAGAAAGAATTACTTCTTCTTTTTCACTGCTTTTTTGTTTGGAAGGTCAGTGATTGAACCTTCGAATACTTCCGCAGCTAGACCAACAGACTCGTGTAGAGTTGGGTGAGCGTGGATAGTAAGAGCGATATCTTCTGCGTCACAACCCATTTCGATTGCTAGGCCGATTTCACCAAGAAGCTCACCACCGTTAGTACCAACAACAGCACCACCGATTACGCGATGAGTATCTTTATCGAAGATCATCTTAGTCATACCATCTGCACAGTCAGAAGCGATTGCACGACCAGAAGCAGCCCAAGGGAAAGTCGCCACTTCGTAGTTTAGGCCTTCCGCTTTCGCTTCTTTCTCAGTCTTACCTACCCAAGCAACTTCTGGCTCAGTGTACGCAATTGATGGGATTACTTTAGGGTCGAAGTAGTGCTTCTTACCAGAGATAACTTCAGCAGCTACGTGACCTTCATGCACACCTTTGTGAGCAAGCATTGGTTGACCAACAACGTCACCGATCGCGTGGATGTGAGGAACGTTAGTACGCATTTGCTTATCAACATTGATGAAGCCACGCTCATCAACTTCGATACCCGCTTTTTCAGCGTCGATAAGTGCACCGTTTGGAACACGACCGATAGCAACAAGAACAGCATCGTAGCGCTCAGCTTCAGCTGGTGCTTTTTTGCCTTCCATTGAAACGTAGATACCGTCTTCTTTCGCTTCAACAGCAGTCACTTTAGTTTCAAGCATTAGCTTGAACTTGTTCTTAATGCGCTTAGTGAAAACTTTAACGATGTCTTTATCCGCAGCAGGGATAACTTGATCGAACATCTCTACAACTTCAACTTTAGAACCTAGAGAGTGGTAAACCGTACCCATCTCAAGACCAATGATACCGCCGCCCATGATAAGCAGTTTTTCAGGTACTTCGTTTAGTTCTAGTGCATCCGTAGAATCCCAAATACGTGGGTCTTCATGTGGGATGAAAGGAAGTTTGATTGGGCGAGAACCCGCAGCAATGATTGCGTTGTCGAAGTTAACAGTTGTTGCTTCGCCTTCGCCTTCAACAAGAATGCTGTTAGGACCAGTGAACTTACCGAAACCGTTAACAACAGTAACGTTACGCATCTTAGCCATACCGCCAAGACCGCCAGTTAGTTGATCAACTACTTTTTCTTTCCAGATACGGATCTTGTTGATGTCCGTTTGTGGCTCGCCGAATACAACGCCGTGCTCTGCCATCGCTTTAGCTTCTTCAATTACTTTAGAAACGTGAAGAAGTGCTTTTGATGGAATACAACCAACGTTTAGACATACACCACCAAGAGTGCTGTAACGTTCAACTAGTACTGTTTCTAGACCTAAATCCGCACAACGGAATGCCGCTGAGTAACCAGCAGGACCTGAACCAAGTACAACAACTTGGGCTTTAATTTCTTTGCTCATTGTGACCTCTTGTAGTCATTATCCCTAACAGGCTGAGTAGATGTTCTTAAAATTATTGGGCTTTCAAACAGGAAACATTTTACAGAGATGTTAACAGTGTGAAAGTAGCTTTAAGTTAGCCTGTGAGCTAGACAACAATTCCCTATCAGATTATGAGAAATGCAGGAAACTGTTCTCTAAAAATAGTCTTTATATAAAGAATTAAGGTGACCCGAAAGTCACCTTAATAATTACTTTCTCAATTACAGTACTAGACGACGAATGTCAGATAGTGCGCTGTTTAGGAAAGTAATGAAGCGTGCACCTTCAGCACCATCGATCACACGGTGGTCGTATGATAGAGACAGTGGAAGCTGTAGACGTGGTTGGAACTCTTTACCATTCCAAACTGGCTTAATTTCAGACTTAGATACACCTAGGATACCTACTTCTGGAGCATTTACGATTGGAGTAAATGCAGTACCGCCAATACCACCAAGGCTAGAGATTGTGAAACAACCGCCTTGCATGTCTGCCGCTGTTAGCTTACCAGAACGTGCTTTCTTAGAAACAGCCATTAGCTCTTCAGATAGCTCGTAAATGCCTTTCTTGTTCACGTCTTTGAAAACAGGAACAACTAGACCGTTTGGTGTATCAACAGCGATACCCACGTTTACGTACTTCTTAAGAATGATGCTTTCGCCATCTTCAGAAAGAGAAGAGTTAAACGCTGGGAATGCTTCTAGCGCTTTAGCGACAGCTTTCATGATGAACACAAGTGGAGTGATCTTCATGCCAGTGTCTTTCTTCGCTTCGATTGCGTTCTGTTCTTTACGGAATGCTTCTAGCTCAGTGATGTCTGCGTTGTCCCACTGTGTAACGTGAGGGATCATTACCCAGTTACGGTGCAGGTTAGCGCCAGAGATCTTCTTAATCTTAGAAAGCTTCTGAACTTCAGTTTCGCCGAACTTGCTGAAGTCAACTTTTGGCCATGGTAGTAGACCAAGAGCAGAACCGTCGCCGCCTTTGCCAGATGCCGCAGCACCAGACTCAAGACGCTTAAGTGCATCTTTAACGTAAGACTGAACGTCTTCTTTAAGGATACGGCTCTTACGACCAGTACCTTTAACCTTAGAAAGGTTAACGCCAAATTCACGAGCTAGACGACGAACTACTGGAGAAGCGTGCGCGTAGTCACCGTTCTCTTGGAAGTCGCCAGCTGCTGCTGGAGCCGCTGCAGGTGCTTCTGCTTTAGGAGCAGGTGCCGCCGCTGGAGCTGCTGCTTGTGCAGGTGCTGCAACAGGAGCAGGCGCTGCGCCTTCAACAACGAAAGTCATGATCAGAGAGCCAGTTGACACTTTGTCGCCAGCTGCAATCTTGATCTCTTTTACTGTACCAGCGAATGGTGCAGGAACTTCCATTGAAGCTTTGTCGCCTTCAACAGTAATTAGAGATTGCTCTTCTTCTACTGTATCGCCAACCGCTACCATGATTTCAGTAACTTCTACTTCGTCACCACCGATATCAGGAACGTTTACTTCTTTTTCAGCTGATGCTGCTGGAGCCGCTGCAACTGGTGCCGCCGCTGGAGCAGGAGCTGCTGCAACTGGAGCGCCAGAGCCCGCTACTTCACCTGTTTCTACAGAGAAAATCATTACTAGAGAACCAGTCGATACTGAGTCACCAGAAGCGATCTTGATTTCTTTAACGATACCAGCGAATGGTGCAGGAACTTCCATTGAAGCCTTGTCACCTTCAACAGTAAGAAGAGATTGCTCTTCTTCTACTGCGTCACCGATAGCAACCATGATTTCAGTTACTTCAACTTCATCACCGCCGATGTCAGGAACGTGAACTTCTTTAAGCTCAGCTGCCGCAGCAGGAGCAGCTGCAACTGGTGCCGCCGCTTCAACTGCTGGAGCAGTCGGTGCTGCTGCAGCACCTTCCGCAGGAGAGCCTGCCTCTTCAAAGATCATGATAAGAGAACCAGTAGAAACAGAATCGCCTTCTGCTACTTTGATTTCTTTAACGATACCCGCTTGAGACGCAGGAACTTCCATTGAAGCTTTGTCGCCTTCAACAGTGATCAGTGACTGCTCTTCTTCAACCTTGTCGCCAACGTTTACAAGAATCTCAGTTACTTCAACCTCGTCAGCACCGATGTCTGGTACATTAATTTCGATTGTCATTGTATTTACCTACCTTAATGCCAGTCTTATGCGTATTGCGGGTTAGTTTTTTCAGTGTCGATATCGAATTTAGCAATTGCTTCAACAACTACAGATTTCTCGATGTCACCACGTTTAGCCAGTTCAGTTAGAGCTGCAACTACGATGTAGCCAGCGTTAACTTCGAAGTGACGACGTAGGTTTGCACGGCTGTCAGAACGGCCGAAACCATCTGTACCAAGTACTTTGTAAGACTCAGTTGGCATGTACGCACGTACTTGCTCAGCGTAGTTCTTCATGTAGTCAGTCACTGCGATTGCAGGTTCTTTACCAAGAACAGTCGTGATGTACGGTACTTTCTCTTCAGCTTCTGGGTGAAGCATGTTGTCACGCTCTACCGCTTGGCCGTCACGAGTTAGTTCGTTGAACGACGTTACAGAGAATACGTCAGATGCTACACCGTACTCTTCGCTTAGAATTTCAGCTGCTTTACGCGCTTCGTTCATGATAGTACCAGAGCTCATTAGTTGAACTTTGCCCTTAGCACCAGCGTGAGATTCAAGCTTGTAGATACCTTTACGGATGCCTTCTTCAGCGCCTTCTGGCATTGCTGGCATTGCGTAGTTCTCGTTCATTACTGTTAGGTAGTAGTAAACGTTCTCTTGTTCAGGACCGTACATGCGACGGATACCGTCTTGCATGATTACCGCTAGCTCGTAAGCAAACGTTGGGTCGTAAGAGATACAGTTCGGGATAGTGTTCGCTTGAATGTGCGAGTGACCATCTTCGTGCTGTAGACCTTCACCGTTCAGTGTTGTACGACCAGCAGTAGCACCTAGTAGGAAGCCACGAGCTTGTTGGTCGCCTGCTAGCCATGCCATGTCACCAATACGTTGGAAACCGAACATTGAGTAGTAGATGTAGAACGGGATCATCGGTAGATCGTTTGTGCTGTATGAAGTTGCCGCTGCAACCCATGAAGCCATAGAACCTAGTTCGTTGATACCTTCTTGAAGAACTTGACCAGACGTTGCTTCTTTGTAGTAAGAAACGATGCCTTTATCTTCAGGTGTGTATTCTTGGCCGTGTGGGTTGTAGATACCAACCTGACGGAATAGACCTTCCATACCGAATGTACGAGCTTCATCACAGATGATAGGAACGATGTTCTTACCAATGTTCTTATCTTTAAGAAGGATGTTTAGCGTACGTACATAAGCCATAGTTGTAGAGATATCACGCTTCTGTTCACCTAGTAGAGGTGCGAATGCGTCTAGCTCAGGAACCTTGAACTCTTGAGTAAACTTAGGAAGACGTGCAGGTGTGTAACCGTGTAGAGCGTTACGACGAGCGTGCATGTATTCGTACTCAGGCGTACCTTCTTCCAGTTTCAGGTAAGGAAGTTCAGCGATCTTCTCATCTGAAAGGATGTCTTCTAGGCCTAGGCGATCACGTAGGTGTTGAACATGAGTCATGTCCATTTTCTTAACACCGTGTGCAATGTTCTTACCTTCCGCTGCATCACCCATGCCGTAACCTTTAACAGTCTTAGCTAGGATTACAGTTGGCTTACCGTTTGTCTCTTTTGCATTGTTGAATGCAGCAAACAGTTTAGAAGAATCGTGACCACCACGCTTAAGAGCGAAGATTTCGTCATCAGTCATGTCTGCAACTAGTGCAGCTGTTTCTGGGTACTTACCAAAGAAGTGCTCACGTACGTATGCGCCATCTTTAGATTTGAATGTTTGGTAGTCACCATCGATAGTTTCGTTCATTAGTTGAAGAAGCTTACCAGTAGTGTCTTTAGCTAGTAGAGAATCCCAGTTGCTACCCCAGATAACTTTAACAACATTCCAACCTGCGCCTTTGAATAGGCCTTCAAGTTCTTGGATGATGCTACCGTTACCCATTACAGGGCCGTCTAGACGCTGTAGGTTACAGTTGATTAGGAAACATAGGTTGTCTAGCTTCTCACGCGCAGCGAAAGAGATAGCACCACGTGATTCTGGCTCATCCATCTCACCGTCACCTAGGAACGCGTATACGCGTTGCGCTGAAGTTTCTTTCAGGCCACGGCCGTCAAGGTACTTAAGGAAGCGCGCTTGGTAGATAGCAGAGATAGGGCCAAGACCCATAGATACTGTCGGGAACTGCCAGAACTCAGGCATCAGTTTCGGGTGCGGGTAAGAAGGGATACCTTTACCATCAACTTCTTGACGGAAGTTATCTAGCTGTTCTTCAGTTAGACGACCTTCAACGAATGCACGAGAGTAGATACCTGGAGAGATGTGACCTTGGTAGTAAACTAGATCGCCACCGTCTGTCTCGTTTGGAGCACGGAAGAAGTGGTTGAAACATACTTCGTAGAACGCTGCTGCTGACTGGTAAGAAGCCATGTGACCACCAAGGTCTAGGTCTTTCTTAGAAGCACGCAATACGATCATGATTGCGTTCCAGCGAATAATCGAACGAATACGACGCTCAAGAGTTACGTCACCAGGGTAAGCTGGCTCTTGTGCTGCTGGAATTGTGTTGATGTAGTTTGTGTTGATGCCTGTAGCCATATCAACACCATCTAAACGCGCTTTATCTAGAACTTGTTCTAGTAAAAACTGTGCACGTTCTACACCTTCTTCACGTACTACTGACTCAAGAGCTTCTAACCAATCTTGAGTTTCCAGAGCATCAACGTCATGCTTCATGTCAGACATGGCGATCTATCCTTTTTGTTAGTTGGATTCTACTAAACACGTAAATAGCCGAAGTATTACGGCTATTTACCCTGTTGAATTCGACGTAAAGAACGTTCGCGACGCGACTCTTCTTTGGTCAAATCCATCAATGTTTCTTCGATGTAAGCTAAATGAGAGTGTGACATTTCACGTGCCTGTTCTGGCTGTCCTGAAACGATCGCATCCACAATATTAGCTCGATGTATACTCACTTTCTCCACAACGTCTTTACGACGATGCAACAGCTTTAAATTTTCTAAGACGTTTTGTTCGAGTAACGGAGCCAAGCTACGAACAATGTGCAATAACACCACATTGTGTGCTGCCTCTGTTAAAGCAATAAGAAAAGCCATCACTGCTGCAGATTCGGCTTCAATATCACCCTTATCTTGCGCACCGCGAATTTTTTCTTGGCATGCTTGAATTCGAGCAAAGTCTTCATCAGTTCCACGCAATGCCGCGAAGTAAGCCGAAATCCCTTCCATCGCATGACGCGATTCCAACAAGTCTAGCTGGGTTTCAGAATGGGACGACAACAAATTAAGCAAAGGATCTGAAAAGCTTTTCCAGATATTTTCGCTAACAAACGTACCTCCACCTTGACGGCGAGTAAGCAAGCGTTTTGCTTCTAAACGTTGTATCGCTTCTCGGATCGAAGGACGAGACACATCGAACTGTTTCGCCAGTTCGCGCTCAGGCGGCAGCTGCTGCCCTGGAGCCAGTGTTCCTTCCACTATCAACCTTTCTAACTCTTGTTCGATAACATCGGAGAGTTTTGGCTGACGAATCCTTTGATAAGCCATAGTTTGTTGTTCTTCTTTTTCTTCGCTGACAATTGGTAATACCAATTTTAAGTTGGGCAGAAATTAACATAATTAAAACGCCACTGTCCAGCCTAAAATTGACCTGCATCATAGAATACAGCGTGAATTAACCGTGATTTAACAAATGAAATTTAAAACAGCAACCAAATTGGTCTTACCATTTACAGGGGTAATACTTTTGGGGAGTGTTCGTGCTAGAAAGTTTCAGGATAAAAATGAATTGTTTCAGAAAGATTAGCGTCACTTGTTTAAAAATCGAACCAAGCGCACATTTAGGGTGGAAATTCTGTTCATAAGTTTTAATAAATGAGTGTTTGATAAGCTCGTCACACTCTCAATTTATTGATGCGCTTCTCTTCACCACTTTCTTTACATCACAACAACAAAAATTCACAAGTCATTATGCCAGGCGTGACTATTCAACGCCCACCAGCGGTAAGGCCATCGTCAAAAACGGAGGCTTAAACTTTGAGATTTTTTTTAAACTTCTGCCAATCGAACACCAAGCCAGGGTCAGTTTTACGCAGAGGCGCTATGTATTGATGGCCGGTGATACGCTCGCTGGTGATTTGAGGAAACGTCGATACTATCGTTTCTGTTAATTTGGCAAGCGCTTGATACTGCTGCTCGCTATAAGCCACAAAGTCACTGCCTTCCAGTTCAATACCAATCGAATAATCATTACACCTTTCACGCCCTGCAAAGCTCGACTGGCCAGCATGCCAAGCTCGGTCTAAGAAAGAAACGAACTGCACCACTTCCCCATCGCGACGAATCAAACAGTGCGCCGATACGCCCATTTGGTGAATCACCTGAAAAAACGGGTGTTCCGACGGGTCTAGCTTGCCCGTGAAAAACTGTTCTATGTAAGGTCCACCAAATTGACCCGGAGGCAAGCTAATGTTGTGAACCACCAGCAGAGAGATATCGTCGGCACTCGGTCGAGCATCAAAATACGGGGAAGGAACATGCCGAGCGTTGTCGTACCATCCGTTAGAGCTGATCGTCATCTTGGTCTCACTTTCGTTTCTGCTAGCACAATAAGATGTGACCTTGCCCATAGAGCAGTCGCGCTAGCCTCTTTAATTTGAAGTTAAGCAAGAGTATCATTCCATTCCCACTCCCTTTCAAGATTAGATTTGCGATGAAAAACACACATAACAGCCACCAACGCCTTGACTACTTAAAAGAGCAACTGCCTCTAGAGATCACTCGTGCAGTCGCTGAGACCATCAAAGAAGATCTAGGTGGAACGTTAGATCCAGCGGCTGATATTACGGCAAGTCTAATCCCTGCAGACGCAATCAACAGTGCAACCATCATTACCCGTGAGCACGGCGTGTTCTGCGGTAAAGCTTGGGCTGATGAAGTGTTTAAGCAATTGGGCGGTGAAGTGACTATCGAGTGGAATGTAGAAGATGGCAACAAGGTTGAACCAAACCAAGCACTTTGTACGCTAACTGGCCCAGCACGCGCGCTATTAACCGGTGAGCGCAACGCAATGAACTTCATTCAAACGCTATCTGGCTGTGCGACTACAACAGCTATCTACGCAGACAAAATCAAACACACTGAATGCCGCTTGTTAGATACTCGTAAAACGATTCCGGGCCTACGCAGCGCACTGAAATACGCGGTGGCTTGTGGTGGCGGTTTCAACCACCGTATTGGTGTGTTCGATGCTTACCTAATCAAAGAAAACCACATCATCGCTTGTGGTGGTATTGAGAAAGCTATCTCTACTGCAAAAGAGCTGAATCCAGGTAAACCAGTAGAAGTTGAAACCGAAAGCCTAGAAGAGTTAGAGCAAGCGATCAGCGCTGGCGCAGACATCATCATGCTAGACAACTTCACTACAGACATGATGCGTGAAGCTGTGAAAATCAACGCAGGACGTGCTGCGCTAGAAAACTCTGGTAACGTAACTTTAGATACCATTGCAGAGTTCGCTGAAACAGGCGTTGATTACATCTCGGTAGGCGCACTAACTAAGCACCTAAAAGCAATGGATCTATCAATGAGATTCAAAGCGTAATTGACTGAATAATAATTAATTTCTGTAAAGGCACTGTTGATAACGGTGCCTTTTTTATTGCCTGAATTATCAGTATTTCAAGCAGTTATTTAAGTTGATCGCATAAATTTGCCTACTATATGAAACACTACACCAATAAATACCAAACCACTCGCGACCGCACCTGAACACCATTCCACTACTCCATCTCAACTTCTATTCTTTCCATCAACCAGTAGCTGCACTGAAACAAACTAAACAATGGAATTAGACAATGAATAACAAGAACAAAAGAACGAACCAGAAAGGCTTTACGCTAATTGAATTGATGATTGTAGTGGCTGTAATCGGCGTATTATCTGCGATTGCAATTCCTCAATATCAAAAGTACGTAGCAAAAGCTGAAGTTGCTTCCGCTCTTGCCACAGCAACAGGAGTAAAAACAAATGTTGAGGCTTATTCTGTCGAAAATGGTAGCTTCCCAGATGGTTCTACTAGTGGGCAGACCGAAGATGCTCTCGGAGTCCCATCATCAATCCCATCAGGAACGATAGCATTTGCTAAAGGAAGTTCAGCTGGAGTGGGGACAATTACATTTACTTTTGCTAGCGCAGGCGTTAGCACTCTTTTAGTAAATAAGAAATTTGCGCTATCCAGAGCACAAGATGGGGGGTGGGAATGTAAAGGAACAGCAGCGACTCCTGTAACTGACGATTTGTTACCGAAAAACTGTAAATAGTGCTAACTAATCTTCCGACCGTTCTCCGTCAAGCTAACTTACTTAGCCTGACTCAAGAACAAGCCGTTGCGGAACATATACATGCTTCAGGTGTATCTACACCTGAAGCTTTGCTCTTTCTGGAGCTCTTCAGCGGCGATTCCTTAGCGAACAACATAAAAACCATCTTCGGCTTACCGTTAGTACAACTTGCCAATGTTGATTATGAAGTTTTATGTGACCAATTAGGGCTTCGTGAACTGATTACTAAATATCGTGCTATCCCGATTTCAGTTTCTAGTTCTACTCTTACGCTCGCCTCGGCTGACCCGACCGATTTACAAGCGGAAGATGACTTTCGATTTGCGACGGGATTACAGATCGAATTGGTTGTCGCCAACTACTCAGAACTAGAAGGCGCTATACGCAAGCTGTATGGCCGTTCGATTTCCGGGCAAGATTCCAAACGCAAAGAGATAACTCAAGACGAACTCGCCAATCTTGTTGAAGTGTCTGACGACGAGATAGCGTCGATTGAAGATCTCAGCCAAGACGATTCCCCTGTCAGCCGCTTTATCAATCAGATACTGGTCGATGCGGTGCGTAAGGGCGCATCAGATATCCACTTCGAACCTTATGAAGAGCACTACCGAGTACGACTGCGTTGTGATGGCATCCTTGTCGAGATTCAACAGCCAGCTTCCCATTTAAGCCGTCGTCTATCAGCCCGTTTAAAGATTCTCGCCAAACTCGATATTGCCGAACGTCGCCTACCTCAAGATGGACGAATAAAACTGCGCCTGAATGACGACCTAGCAATTGATATGCGTGTATCTACACTACCAACCTTATGGGGAGAAAAGATCGTACTGCGACTGCTTGATAGCAGCGCGGCTAATCTCGATATCGATAAATTAGGTTATAGCGAAGATCAAAAAGCCCTCTACCTCAATGCCCTGAAACGCCCACAAGGGATGATCTTAATGACAGGGCCAACTGGCAGCGGAAAAACGGTCTCCCTTTATACTGGCCTTCGAGTGCTCAACACCACTGAACGCAACATCTCAACAGCTGAAGATCCGGTGGAAATTAACCTATGTGGTATCAATCAGGTACAAGTGACACCTAAGATCGGCTTTGGATTTGCTGAAGCGCTGCGATCATTCTTACGACAAGATCCCGATGTGGTGATGGTTGGAGAGATCCGCGACTTGGAAACCGCAGAGATCGCGATCAAAGCCTCGCAAACCGGTCATTTAGTGCTTTCGACACTGCACACTAACTCCGCCGCAGAAACCGTCACTCGACTCGCTCATATGGGGATAGAACCCTTTAACCTCGCTTCATCATTGAGTTTGATTATCGCCCAGCGACTGGCAAGACGATTATGCAACCACTGCAAAGAAAATGACGACTCGCCAGACATATTCCTGCGTCACTCCATTCCTAACAGCCAAACCATCTACAAAGCGAGTCCTAAAGGTTGCAATGAGTGTAACCAGGGTTATTCGGGGCGAGTGGGTATCTATGAAGTGATGCCGTTTAGCGATCAACTGAAAAGCAGCCTGATCGACAAACCGAACGCGTTGGCCATTGAAAACTTGGCTCGCCGAGAAGGCATGAGAACTCTGCAAGAGTCGGGGCTAGATAAATTGCTTGAAGGCACCACCAGCTATCAAGAGCTGCAACGTGTTCTGTACATATAAACCAATGGAGCACCAATGAGTAGCAAGTCCAAACAATCACAATTAAAAAGCTATCACTGGAAAGGCATTAACAGCTCAGGCAAGAAAGTGTCTGGGCAAACGTTAGCGCTCACCGAATTGGAAGTACGAGAAAAGCTCAAAGAACAGCATATTCAGATTAAGAAAATCAAAAAGAAAAGTATTTCAGCCGTCACTCGTTTAACACATCGCGTCAAAGCCAAAGACATCACAATTTTAACTCGGCAACTTGCGACGATGCTGGCTACTGGTGTGCCTATCGTACAAGCGATAAAGTTGGTATCAGACAATCACCGTAAAGCAGAAATGAAATCAATTTTATCGCACATCTGCAAAGGTGTAGAAGCCGGCACTCCTATTTCAAAAGCGATGCGAACCGCAAGCCGCCACTTTGATGATCTGTATACCGACTTGGTCGCGACAGGCGAACTCTCCGGCAACCTTGCACAAGTATTTGAACGCTTGGCGACCTATCGTGAAAAGAGTGAGCAACTAAAATCCAAGGTTATAAAAGCTCTCATCTACCCAGCAATGGTTGTAGCGGTCGCCCTTACCGTTTCCTACTTAATGCTGACCATGGTCATTCCTGAATTTGAATCGATGTTTTCTGGTTTCGGAGCAGACTTACCTTGGTTCACCCAGCAAGTGCTTTATCTTTCCCATTGGATGCAGGCCTACAGCTTTTATACTGCCGTAGGCATAGGGCTTGTTGTCCTGATTATTTACCAACTGTGTCAGCGTTCCCACTCGATCAAACTGTCTGTTAGTCGGCTAGGATTACGCTTTCCTGTTCTTGGTGGCGTATTAGCCAAAGCCTCTATTGCCAAATTCAGCCGAACCTTATCAACCAGCTTTAGTTCTGGCATTCCGATTTTAATGAGCCTTAAAACCACAGCCAAAACCGCAGGCAACCTGCATTATGAATCGGCCATCATTGAGGTTCACCGAGAAACGGCTGCTGGCATGCCGATGTACATTGCAATGCGCAATACCAATGCCTTCCCAGAGATGGTTTTGCAGATGGTGATGATTGGTGAAGAATCAGGAAATCTTGATGATATGCTCAATAAAGTCGCCTCCATTTACGAGTTCGAAGTAGACAACACCGTCGATAACCTAGGTAAGATTCTAGAGCCACTGATCATCGTATTTTTAGGCACCGTAGTTGGCGGACTTGTTGTCGCGATGTACTTACCGATCTTTAATCTTATGAGTGTGTTAGGATAGTTAAAAGCAACTAAACACCCATGAGCAGCCAACCTCTGCTCACCTTGATTAAGTGGTAAAGGACACTATGGAAGTATTTCACTACTATCCTTGGCTATTCCCCGTATTAGCTTTCATTTTTAGCCTTCTTATCGGCAGCTTCCTCAACGTAGTCATACACCGTTTACCGATAATGATGGAACGAGAGTGGCAACAAGAGTGCTCGGAGTATTTCTCTCAATATAAAATTCCAGCGCCAGAGGGAAAGTTCAACCTCAGCATTCCTCGCTCTACCTGCCCGAAGTGCAAAACCCAATTAAGAATCGTCGACAATATCCCAGTCTTAAGCTGGTTGTTCTTAAAGGGTAAGTGCCATAGCTGTGCTAATCCAATCAGTGCTCGCTACCCTTTGGTCGAACTGCTTACCGCAATACTTTGCACAATGGTTGCTAGCCACTTTGGTTTCAGTTACTACGCCATTGCTTTGATTTTTTTCACCTTCGCACTGATTACCGCGACCTTTATCGATCTCGATACCATGCTGTTACCCGATCAAATCACCTTGCCTTTAGTATGGTCCGGTATCGCTTTAGCACTGTTTAATATCAGCCCAGTATCGCTGCAAGATTCTGTGGTTGGCGCAATGGCTGGCTACCTGGCTCTGTGGTCTGTTTATTGGTTGTTCAAACTACTGACAGGCAAAGAAGGCATGGGTTACGGTGACTTCAAACTCCTGGCTGCGCTTGGCGCATGGCTTGGTTGGCAGCACCTACCGATGATCATCCTTTTATCTTCGCTTGTTGGCCTTGTGTTTGGTTTGATTCAACTTCGCTTGAAACAGCAAGGCATAGATAAAGCCTTTCCATTTGGGCCCTACCTTGCGATTGCGGGTTGGGTAAGCTTGATGTGGGGCAACGACATCATGGGCTGGTATTTCACTTCTGTACTAGGAATTTAACCATGGCAATCATTATCGGATTAAGCGGTGGTATCGCCAGTGGAAAAACCACCGTTGCTAACCTCTTCAATGAGCATTTTAATATTGATATTGTCGATGCTGATATCGTTGCACGCGAAGTCGTTGCAGTGGGCAGTGACGGCTTAAAGCAGATTACCGACCATTTTGGTGAAGCTATCTTACTTGAAGATGGAGCACTCAACCGAAGTAAGCTGCGTGAGTTAATCTTCTCGGATCCCACAGAGAAACAATGGCTCAATGATCTTCTTCATCCCATGATCCGCGACAAAATTGACAGTGACCTGTCTAAAGTCACATCCCCTTATGCTTTATTAGTCGCACCGCTATTGGTTGAAAACCAAATGCAAGGCATGGCCGATCGCGTTTTAATCGTTGATGTGCCTACAGAAGTGCAAATAGAACGCACAATGAGTCGTGACAATGTTTCGAAGGAACAGGTTGCCGCAATTTTAAAATCACAAGCTTCAAGAGAACAGCGCTTAGCGGTTGCAGATGACGTGATTAAAAACCATACTAAAAACCAAGAACTTTTGCCTCAAATCACAGATTTACATCAAAAGTATCTGGCAATCAGTACAGTAGATGGGTCAGAATAGAACTATGTTGAATGAAGGTTTGCTTGATGATCACCCATAAATTTGAACATCCTCTAAATGAGAAAACAAGAATCTACTTAAGAGTTGAATCGCTCTTGAGGCAGCTACACTTGTCTTCTACATTTTCCGATGCTCAACAGTATCAACTCTTTTTCCGTTCCATCTTTGATCTGATTGAAATCTTCGAACAGATCCAACTCAAGAGCGAACTCGCAAAAGATATTGAGAAGCAACGTGTAACCTACAAAAGCTGGTTGGATGTTGAAGGTGTCGATCAAGAGATGCTGACATCACTACTTAATGACATTGGTAACATCTATCGTGATCTGATGCAGGCAGAACGTTTTGGCCAATCACTTAAAGAAGACCGCTTCCTGAGTGCGATTCGCCAGCGCTTTAATCTTCCAGGTGGCTCATGCTGCTTTGATTTACCGGCACTGCATTATTGGCTGCACCTTCCTCTTGATAAGAGAATGCGAGATGCTAAAGCTTGGATGGACAGCTTACAGCCTCTGTATGAAGCGCTAACACTGTGGTTGAAGCTCACCAGAGAGACGGGTCACTTCAAAGAGCAAATCGCTCGTGCTGGCTTCTTCCAGAGCGATGCCGATGAAGCGAATATCCTTCGTCTTTCTATTCCGATGCAATACGGTGCCTACCCGATGATCTCCGGTCACAAGAACCGCTTTGCTGTTAAGTTCATGAGCTTTGAAACTGGGCAAGCCTGTACTCAAGACATCGAATTTGAATTGGCAATCTGCACCTAATTAATTTCCTTTTATAGTTTGGCTTGAGTCCTCACTCGAGCCTAAACGAACTCTTATGCCAATCACAGTAAGTAAGTGTTCATAAATAGCGTAGGAAAAAGGCTTGAGAACAAGACAGAAATTTTCGATAAGTATTTATTCTACAATCAAAATTTCTAACGAAGTTATCGAGCGTTTTAACAAGCTAGGATGACCAGTTATTTACTACGATTGGTATTACTACACCTTCAAATTAAGAATCACTATGTCGAAGAAAATCACCATCGTTAAATGCCCTCAATGTAATGCTGACGTTGAATGGGGCGAACAAAGCCCGCACCGCCCGTTTTGCAGCAAGCAATGTCAGATGATTGATTTCGGTGAATGGGCAGACGAAGAGAACAGCATCGCTGGCGCACCAGATATGTCAGATAGCGATGGTTGGTCGGAAGATCCGCACTAAG
>NZ_JBFSVE010000057.1:0-17418 GCF_041467715.1 Vibrio sp. 10N.247.311.14 | reverse complement strand
GCGAGTAGCGAGTAGCGAGTAGCGAGTAGCGAGTAGCGAGTAGCGAGTAGCGAGTAGCGAGTAAATTTTGAAGGGTTGGCGTTTAACGTCAATCCTTTTTTATTGCCGATAGTTTGGTGTTTACTGAAAGAGATTCCCTACTCCTTCCTTCGTCAGTCTAGGGAATGACGGTTGCATTTAAGCCTGTACTACTGTCGTCATCCTCAAGAGTGAGGTACGAGCGAGTTGGGGATCTCTTACCTGCGAAGCTCTAAATAACAGACACAAAAAAGCGGAGCCAAATGGCTCCGCTTTTATCGATAGAATGCAAAAAGAATTACTTCTTAGTAAGCTTCTCTTTAATACGAGCTGACTTACCAGAACGCTCACGTAGGTAGTACAACTTGGCACGACGTACTGCACCACGGCGTTTAACTTCGATGCTATCAACCATTGGAGAGTGAGTTTGGAACGCACGCTCTACGCCTTCACCGTTCGAGATCTTACGAACTGTGAATGCAGAGTGTAGACCACGGTTACGAATAGCGATTACAACGCCTTCGAAAGCCTGTAGACGCTCACGGTCACCTTCTTTTACCTTAACCTGAACTACAACAGTGTCACCTGGTGCGAATTTAGGAAGGTCTGATTTTAGTTGCTCTTCTTCAAGAGCCTTGATGATGTTGCTCATTTGTATAAATTCCTAGAATAAACTGATACTAAATTTAATAGGTTACTGCTTGCTTTTCGTTAAGAGCGTTGCTCTTTAATGAATTCAGCCAGTAATTGTTCCTGTTCGTCAGTCAGAGCTAGGTTTTCCAGGAGTTCTGGTCTTCTTAGCCAAGTTCGGCCCAACGATTGTTTTAATCGCCAGCGACGAATATCCTTATGGTTTCCAGACTTGAGTACCGATGGCACATCTTTATCGTCTAGCACCTCAGGGCGCGTATAATGGGGACAATCTAGCAAACCATTTGCAAAAGAATCTTCTTCTGCTGAAGCGAAATCTCCAAGTACACCCGGAACAAACCGAGATACTGAATCAATCAGCGTCATGGCTGGCAGTTCGCCACCCGTCATCACAAAATCTCCAATCGACCATTCTTCGTCAACTTCAGATTGAATGATGCGCTCATCTACCCCTTCGTAGCGACCACAAATAAGAAGTAAATTCTCGTTTGTTGCCAGCTCTTCAACACCTTTCTGGTCGAGTTTACGACCTTGAGGTGAAAGATAGATAACTTTCGTCTTTCCCGGTGCTGCTTGCTTGGCCGTTGTGATAGCGTCGCGCAAAGGCTGAACCATCATTAACATGCCAGGACCACCACCGTAAGGTCTGTCATCAACAGTGCGATGTTTATCATGAGTGAAATCACGAGGATTCCATGTCTCAATAGATAAAAGACCTTTTTTAACCGCTTGACCTGTTACTCCAAAATCAGTAACAGAACGGAACATTTCAGGAAAAAGGCTAATAATGCCAACCCACATGTGTTCTCTCGCTCTGTAATTTGGAGTTAGAATCCAGGATCCCAGTCAACTTCGATCCGGCGAGCTTCGCGATCAACTTTCTTGATCACTTGCTCTTCAAGGTACGGTACTAACCGTTCCTTTTGGCCAAAAGCATCTTTAAGATTTGCTTTGATTACTAGAACATCGTTCGAGCCAGTTTCTAATAGGTCAGTGACCTCACCAAGGTCGTAACCTTTAGTGGTAAAAACTTGCATACCGAACAATTCGCGCCAGTAGAATTCATTTTCTGACAATTCAGGTAACGAAGCAGGGTCAATAGCAATTTCAAAGTTAGTCATCAGTTGCGCGTCTTCACGAACATCTAATCCCGCTAGCTTACATACATAACCTTGGCCATGACGTTTCCAGCTCTCAACTTTGTACTCAACCCACTTACCCTTTAGGTTTAAATACCAAGGGCTGTAATCAAATATGCTTTCAGCATTGTCTGTGTAGGAGAACACTTTGAGCCAGCCACGAATACCATAGGTAGACCCAAGTTTACCCATGACAATTCTATTATTTTGCTCGCTCATAGTTTCTTTACCCTTCATCGACATAAGCTATTTCTCTTTAAAAAAGAATTAAGCCGCTTTTTGAGCGTCTTTAACTAGCTTAGCTACACGATCAGATAGAGATGCGCCTTGACCAACCCAGTGGTTAACACGATCTAGGTCTAGACGTAGACCTTCTTCTTGACCTTGAGCTGTAGGGTTAAAGAAACCTACTTTCTCGATGAAACGGCCAGTTGCAGCGTTACGGCTATCCGCAACTACGATTTGATAAAATGGGCGCTTCTTTGCACCGTGACGTGCCAAACGAATGGTTACCATGTCGTCCTCTTTGCTTTCTTAATAAAATAATTAACCCCAAGTATAAGTAAATAGCTTGGGGTCTCGTGCCAAATTAAAGCCCCGGAATTTTACTCTTATTCCGGTGCAATGCAAGGGCTTTAGCTATTTTTTCACCAACATAGCTGCCGTACACTTTCTGTGACACGGCTAACACTATGAAAAGTAACGTAGCTAAAGCTTACATTTGTAGATTATCGACCAAACGGGTTAAAGCCACCACCCATTCCGCCCATACCTCCACCGCCGCCCATCATGCCTTGCATGTTGCGCATCATGCCTTTCATGCCACCTTTCTGCATCTTCTTCATCATCTTCTGCATTTGGGTGAACTGCTTAAGCATACGGTTTACATCTTGTACCTGTGTACCAGAACCAGCGGCAATACGCTTTTTGCGAGAGCCTTTGATTAGGTCAGGGCGTTGACGCTCTTTCATGGTCATAGAGTTGATGATCGCTTCCATTTGCTTGAACATCTTGTCATCAACTTTATCTTTAACGTTATCTGGTAGCTGAGACATGCCTGGAAGCTTATCCATCATGCCCATCATGCCGCCCATGTTTTGCATCTGACCTAGTTGTTCACGGAAGTCTTCAAGGTCAAAGCCTTTCTTCTCTTTGAACTTCTTAGCCAGTTTCTCTGCTTTCTCGGTATCAACGTTTTTCTGTAGGTCTTCAATAAGAGACAGTACGTCGCCCATACCTAAGATACGAGAAGCAACACGATCTGGGTGGAACGGTTCTAGTGCGTCAGTCTTTTCACCAACACCCAAGAATTTAATCGGCTTGCCTGTGATATGACGAACAGACAGAGCAGCACCACCACGCGCATCACCATCAACTTTCGTCAAGATAACACCGGTTAGTGGTAGCGCATCACCAAAGGCTTTTGCAGTGTTCGCAGCATCTTGACCTGTCATTGCATCAACAACGAACAGTGTCTCTACTGGTTTAATTGCAGTATGAAGCTCTTTGATCTCGCCCATCATCTCTTCATCGATAGCCAAACGACCCGCAGTATCGACAAGTAGCACGTCGTAGAATTTCTTCTTCGCGTGGTCGATTGCAGCGTTTGCAATATCAAGAGGTTTTTGATCAGCTGAAGATGGGAAGAAGTCTACGCCAACATCGCTTGCTAACGTTTCAAGCTGTTTGATTGCCGCTGGACGGTAAACGTCGGCAGACACAACCAAGACTTTCTTCTTGTCACGCTCAGTTAGAAGCTTAGATAGCTTACCTACCGATGTGGTTTTACCCGCACCTTGTAGACCCGCCATTAAGATAACGGCTGGCGGCTGCGCTGCTAGGTTAAGAGCCTCGTTAGACTCACCCATCACCGCTTCAAGTTCAGCTTGAACGATCTTAATGAATTCTTGACCAGGCGTTAGAGATTTAGAAACCTCAACACCCACAGCGCCTTCTTTTACGCGCTTAACAAAATCGCGGACAACGGGCAGTGCAACGTCGGCTTCAAGTAGCGCCATACGTACTTCACGCAGCGTCTCTTTAATATTGTCTTCGGTCAGACGACCTTTACCGCTGATGTTCTTCAGCGTTTTGGATAGACGATCCGTTAAATTATCAAACATAGTTTTCTCTTCGCTCAAAACTGCGACTATTACTGTGAGTATACATTAGCGCGGATTAGAGTCATACCCGTTGTAGAGCGTTAATCATCCGTGCTTGTGATGTGAGACATTATTCACTTGGAATTGAATGAGGTTCGCCATAGCCCCAAAGAGCGATGCGAGGTATAATTCGCCAATTAGTAATCATTAAAATGGATACCATGGACAGTCTTATTGCGATCGCAGCAGCCTTTCTTTATACAATGGCGATTTCCACGATCATTCCAGGTCTCGTGCACCAAACAGGAATCCGTGTAAAAACGGTGTTTATCAGCGCATTACTTGCTCTAGCTTTCCATGCTTGGTTGCTTGGCGATTTGATTTTTAATGCCAGTGGCCAAAACCTCAGTATCTTGAACGTTGCTTCATTAATCAGTTTAATCATATCTGTGGTAATGAGCGGTGCAATGCTCAAAACCCGCTTGTGGTTCATCTTGCCTGTTGTTTATAGTTTCGCAGCGCTTAACCTCATGGCAGCAACGTTTCTTCCAAGTACCTTCATCAAACATCTAGAGAATGACCCGAAACTGCTCGTACACATCTCTTTGGCCTTGTTCTCATACGCGACGCTGACTATCGGTGCGTTATACGCCTTGCAACTCGCGTGGCTTGATCACAAGCTTAAAAAGAAAAAAGCCTTAGTGATTAACCCTAACCTACCTCCTTTAATGATGGTAGAGAGACAGCTTTTCAAGATCATTCTGATTGGTAATGGTTTATTAACGGGTACTTTGCTGACTGGCCTTATCTTCGTACAAGATATGTTTGCTCAAGGAAAGGCGCACAAAGCGGTATTGTCTTTTATCGCTTGGGTTATCTACTCCATCCTTTTATGGGGTCACTACCAAAAAGGTTGGCGTGGACAGAAAGTCACTTGGTTCGCACTTGCCGGCGCCAGCATGCTCACATTGGCCTACTTCGGTAGCCGCTTCGTTCAGGAAATCATCCTGAACTAGTCTGTAAAATAAAGGCAAGGTCTCACACACCTTGCCTTTAAAATATTGAGTCCGTTAGATTCAATTGACATCTCGACCATGTTCGGTCATAAATTAATCAAGATACACAAATAGGAAAAGAATAGTTTTGGACGACATATCAACGGGTATCTTATTTGCGCTACTCGCGTGTCTCATTGTAATTTCTGGTTATTTCTCTGGTTCCGAAACGGGCATGATGTCCTTGAACCGCTACCGTTTAAAGCACTTGGCCAATACGGGTCATAAAGGTGCCAAACGCGTAGAAAAACTTCTGAACCGCCCAGACAGATTGATTGGCCTCATTCTCATCGGCAACAATCTCGTCAACATTCTTGCATCTGCGATCGCTACTATTCTTGGTATGCGCATCTACGGGGATATCGGTGTGGCTATCGCTACTGGTACCCTGACTCTCGTGATCCTCGTATTCGCCGAGGTAACCCCAAAGACTATCGCTTCTCTATTTCCTGAACGTGTCTCTTACGCCAGTAGCATCCTTTTGATGGTGCTGATGAAGGTACTGTCACCGTTGGTGATTTTAGTTAACTTCATTACCAATGGCTTCATTCGTATCTTAGGTGTCAAAGCCAGCCATGATGCAACCGACCACTTGAGCTCCGAAGAGCTTAGAACCGTGGTAAATGAAGCCGGTAGCTTAATCCCTCAACGTCACCAAGATATGTTGGTGTCTATTCTGGATTTAGAGCACGTCACCGTGAACGACATCATGGTGCCGCGTAATGAGATTACTGGTATCGACATCAATGACGACTGGAAATCGATCGTTCGTCAACTTACCCACTCGCCTCATGGTCGCGTAGTGCTGTACCGTGACCAAATAGATGAAGTGGTCGGCATGCTTAGGCTGCGTGAAGCTTACCGTCTGATGCTTGAAAAGAACGAATTCAATAAAGAAACCCTGTTGCGTGCCGCGGATGAGATCTACTTTATTCCTGAAGCGACACCACTCAATATTCAACTGCTTAAGTTTCAACGCAATAAGCAGCGCATCGGTTTGATTGTTGATGAGTATGGCGACATCAATGGTTTGGTTACATTAGAAGATATTCTAGAAGAGATCGTAGGTGAGTTTACCACCTCAATCACCCCAAGCTTATCTGAAGAGATTACTCCGCAAAGCGATGGCAGCTTCTTGATTGAAGGCAGTGCCAATATCCGAGATATCAACAAAGGCTTACAGTGGGCACTGCCTACCGATGGCCCAAGAACGCTGAATGGTTTGATACTGGAACATCTTGAAGATATTCCAGAGAGTCACCTGAGTGTTCAGGTTGCCAGCCACCCAATGGAAATTGTTGAGCTTGAAGAGAACCGCATTAAACTGGTTCGCGTGTTCCCACAGATCGTGAACGGCTAACTGAGTTATCACTGAATCTCTGTCTCGCCCTAAAATACGTTGACGAAAAAGGCCCGGTTCATTGAACCGGGCCTTTTAGTATCTAACTCGCCCTATCTAGGGTAGCTATCAATGACTAGTCGATCTTAAGCTCTTGCAGCATAGACTCTGGCAGTGCCAGTTCATCATTCTTGTTTACAGAGATGCCTGCAGCGATGATCGCATTCGCGATCTCTTTCGCTTCATCCAAAGAGTGCATTGCCGCGGTACCACATTGGTATTCGTTCAGCTCAGGGATCTTATTCTGGTTCTCAACTTTCAGTACGTCTTGCATCGCTGCCAACCAACCGTCAGCCACTTGTTGTTCTGTAGGCGTACCAATCAGGCTCATGTAGAAACCAGTGCGACAGCCCATCGGTGAGATATCGATGATCTCTACATCTGAACCGTTCAATTGATTACGCATGAAACCAGCATATAGGTGCTCTAGAGTATGGATACCTTTCTCAGATAGGATGTCTTTGTTTGGCGCAGTAAAACGCAGGTCAAACACAGTGATGGTATCCCCTTTTGGGGTTTGCATTGTTTTAGCAACACGAACGGCAGGTGCGTTCATGCGTGTGTGATCAACAGTGAAACTATCTAATAAAGGCATTGCTCTTCTCCATGACGGCTGGCTTTAGAAAAACCAGCTTCGATTGTCTTCTAGTTCTTTGCGGCACTGTTTCAGCTGCCATCCATAATCTTTTGCTTGCTGTTCGACTTTGCGCGCCACCTTAATTAGCGATGGCTTGCTGTTGTATGACTTGCGCTTATAACCACCACGGCCTTCATGATAAGCCAGGTATTGGTTATATGGGTCCCATAGTGAGATGCCCAATTGACGACGCGTCTCGCTGGTATACCAACCGATGAACATCAATGCATCATCAAAGTTGGTTCTTGAACCACCGTTATTGGTCGCCTTTTGGAAGTCTTCCCAAGCAGGATCTTGAGCTTGTGCATAACCGTAGGCACTGCTTACACGCCCCCACGGTATAAAGCCAAGAATGTAATCTTTAGGTGGGCGCGCATCATGACGATAGCTACTCTCTTGTTTCACAAAAGCCATCGCAACGTTAATCGGCGTTCCCCATTCTTCTTGCATATCCAAGGCATCTTCATACCATGAAGGGTGCTCTCGAAAGATGCTACACAAATTATCTTGCTGCTTTGGCGGTGGCGTTGCACATCCAACCAACAGGCTAGAGACAACACCAACAGTCACTACAGGTAACCATTTACTACTCACTCGAGTAGGCTGACCTAATAAGGCTTGCTTCCTTTCCACCAAAGTCTCGCTATGCTTTTAAATACGAAAAATAATCCGCTAAGAAGCTATCAAAATCTTGAGTGCTTGCTTCTTCACTTTGTTGCTGAGCAATCACAGAACGTTGAACTTCTGCTTCCATCAACTCAGCTGAATATACTTTGTATTGGTGCGCTTTGTGTTGCTGAGCGTACGTTTTACCTAACGCGCAACCCACTTTACCTAAGCCGCCCAATTTTTTGGTCTCTTCTAGCAACTGGCCAGAAATAGTTAGCTCAGGGTTATCAATCCAAGCCTCAAGCGTATCGCATGTTTCTTGGTATGCACGACCACCTTGTTCAGCGTCCATCATCTCGGCAATAGAGCGTAGATCTTTAAATACACGCTTCGCCCAATCTTGCAGAGACAAGCGCTCGCCATGACAACCGATTTGCAGCTCTAGACCAACCTGACGACCTTGTAGGATCACCTTGTTCCAGTTATCGCGCCAGCATTCAAGCTCGCAGTTATCCATCTCAGCAGAGTCCGTTAGCACACTCCACGTTAGGAACAAGTCTAGGAAGCGAACCTGCTGCTCATTGATACCAATTGAGCTGAATGGGTTTACATCTAAAGAACGAACCTCAATGTACTCAACACCACCGCGTGCCAATGCTTCAGATGGTTTCTCACCACTCTTCGCCACACGCTTAGGGCGGATTGGAGCGTAAAGCTCATTTTCAATTTGCAGTACGTTGCTATTCAACTGACGGTATTCACCATCAACCTTAGTGCCAATCTCGGCAAATTCTTCTGATGGTGTGCGAATCGCTTGATTCAAACCTTCAAGGTATTGGTCTAGGCTGTTGAAACCAATCTTCAACACACTTTGCGCACTGTTCGTGTAGCCAAGGTCGCTCAGGCGCAGTGCCGTTGCTTTTGGCAGATACAGTGTCTCGCCAATCTTTTCAAAAGGCAGGTTTGTCTCTCTTCCTTTGATGAAAGAAGAACATAGCGCAGGTGAAGCACCGAAGAAGTATGGGATTAACCAACCAAAGCGGTAGTAGTTACGAATCAAACCAAAGTAAGCATCTGACTTAGATTCACAACGCGCTTCTTCAGTTTGCTCTCCAAACAGGCTATCCCAAAAGCTTTCTGGGAAAGAGAAGTTGAAGTGAACACCAGAGATAATCTGCATCAGGCTACCGTAACGACGTTTTAGGCCTTCACGATATAGGGTCTTCATCTTACCGTTATTCGAGGTGCCGTATTGCGCTAGCTGAATGTAATCTTCACTACCAACATAACAAGGCATAGAAAGCGGCCATAGTTTTTCGCCGTCTAACTTGGTTTGCGTGAAGTGGTGGATATCAGACAACTGATTCAAAAGCGTCGGAACGTCGTTAGAAACAGGCGTGATAAATTCCAGTAGCGACTCAGAGAAATCGGTCGTTACCCATTCGTTCATCAACGCAGATCCCAAAGCCTCAGGGTGCGGCCCAGTAGCAAGGTGCCCATCTTCCGTGTAGCGTAATGTTTCCCTTTCAACACCACGACCAAATTGAGAGAAGGTCTTAGGGTTGGTTGCAACTTGCTTTAGTCGCGCAGCAAAATCAGTCAAAATTCAGTTCACTTATCTTATATTGTTCTGATTAGAACTATCATAAATTAGGTTGGAGGAGAAAAGTAGAGTCTCTTCCCTCCCCCTTTAATGTGTACTCTAACGAATGATTTCAAGCTCTTCTATTGGAATATCTAACTTTTCTAATTGCGGGCGAAGCGAAGTCGCGTCACCAACAACGATTATTTGATAATCATTCGGGTCAAACCATTTCTTAGATAGCTCGTTTAAGGTCTCTTTTGAAACCGTTTCAACTATCTGATTACGCTGTTGTAGGTAATCTTCATCAAGGCTCAATGCAACAATATTACTCAACAACCCCGCCTTTTGACTTGGCGTTTCGTATTTAAGTGCATCTTGTTGACCGACGGCAAGGCGCATAAATTTCACCTCTTCGTCAGTTAATCCACTTTGGCTAAACTCATTCAGCTCATTAATAAACTCTTGAATCGATGGAACCGTCGCATTCGCCCTTACCTGCGCGCTAAATACCACTGCGCCAGTTTCACGAGTACTTGCGAAGTAACCGCTTGCACCGTAAGTGTAGGCTTTGTCTTCACGTAGGTTCTGGTTGATACGGCTATTGAAGTTGCCCGCTAAGTTAAAGTTAGCTAACTGGCTCAAATACAATTCGCCCGTCGCATCAAACGGCAGGCCCTTACGAACCAAGCGAACAATGCTTTGCGGCGCACCCGGTTTATCAACTAAGTACAGGTGCTGACCAGAAAGCTCTTTAACGATCTGTGGACGCGTTAATGGTGCCGCATCGCCTTGCCACTCTTCAAAGAATTGTAGCTGTTTCCCTACCTCTTTCTTCGAGATGTCTCCCACCACAACAATATTGGCACCTTCTGGTGTGTAATGTTGCGCATAGAATTTTTTCACATCGTCTAAGGTCAATTTCGATAGAGATTCCTTAGTACCATCACTTGCACGAGCAAAAACAGTGTCACCAAACAGCACTTCACGGGTTGCTTGAGAAGCCATCCAGCTTGGCTGCTGATGCTGATACACAACGCCTTCTAGCATCTGTTTCTTAACGCGCTCAAAATCTTGCTCATCGAACTTAGGATCGAATAGAACCTCTTGCACAATCGCTAAGGTTTGAGGCAAGTTTTTCTCTAGCGTCGAGACTGAAATATCTGTGGTGTAGCTGCCCGCACTAATGCTCACGCTGCTACCAAGTTTATCTAAGGTCGCTTGTAACTCTTCAACGGTTCGTTTAGTTGAGCCTTCTTCCATCATCGAAGCCGTTAGGTTCGCTAGGCCTTCTTGCCCTTTGCGAACATAGCGTTCGCCTGCAGGCAATTGAATTTGCAGCTGTACTGTCGGCGTTTCACTGGTCACGGTACCAATTAAGTCAGTGCCATTTGCAAAGTGCATGCGGTACAACTCAGGCATGGTCGCCTCAACACCAAAGTTCACTTCTGGCATCACACTGCGATCAAAGGTATCCGGTGCCTTTCTGAAATCCAGTTGATCTTCCGTCACCTTGCTGTATTCCGGCAACGTACGTGGTGGCGTGGTAAAGGTCGCTTCACGAACCGCCAAATCGAGCTTTTTCTTAGGAACCACACTCAAGGTAACCTTGTGCTTACCTTCGATGAAATCTTGGTATGCCTTGCTCACGCTCTCAGGCGTCACCGCTCGGATTTGATCGAGTTGTGATTCAATGCGATCAGGCTGACCATAGAAGGTTTGGTTCGACGCGAGTTGCGACACCTTACCTTTAACGCTTTGCAATGCAAAAACAGCATTCGCTTCGGCCATGCCAGTGATCTGGTCTAAACGCTCTTGCTCAACGCCCTCTTTCGAGAATTGCTCCAGGGTATCCATAAGCTCTTTATTGAGAACCGTCAAATCGCCTTTTTCACCTGAGTTGCCCATTGCATACACGTACATGGTACACGCCAACTCAGCACAATCATGGAAAGAGCCAGCGCTGACGGCCTTCTGCGTTTTTACGAGGTTTTGATATAGGTAACTGTTGGTACCTGAACCTAACACGTTAGACAATGCATTCAGTGAAGCTTGCGTCTCTTCACCGCGATACGTTGTTGGCCACCCCACCAGCACCATCGGCTGACGAATATTGTCTTC
The DNA here is from genome assembly GCF_041467715.1 of Vibrio sp. 10N.247.311.14. NCBI lineage: Bacteria > Pseudomonadati > Pseudomonadota > Gammaproteobacteria > Vibrionales > Vibrionaceae > Vibrio > Vibrio sp. 10N.247.311.14. Next base: position 6,105 of record NZ_JBFSVE010000057.1, on the reverse strand, counting down.
TAAGGTGATGTATTTATCTTCTGTTAGAACAGCAGGTTGCTTCTCTGCCGCCTTCACTTCAGGGCCTTGAGGAATTGAACCAAAGTACTTGTTAACCCATTCTAGCGTGTCATCAACGTCGATATCACCACCAATCGTTAACACGGCATTGTTTGGGCCGTACCAACGCAGGAAGAACGCTTTAAGATCATTCACGTCAACACGGTCAAGATCTTCAACATAGCCGATTGGTTGCCAAGAGTAAGGGTGACCTTCAGGGTAAAGCGCTTCGCCCATGCGTTCCCACATCAAGCCGTAAGGACGATTTTCGTAGCTCTGCGCTCGCTCGTTCTTGACCGTGCCTCTTTGAACCTCAAATTTCTTCTGAGAAACAGCATCCAACAAGAAGCCCATTCGGTCTGATTCTAACCACAACATTTTCTCAAGTTGGTTAGAAGGAACAGTTTCAAAATAGTTGGTGCGGTCACGGTTGGTCGTGCCGTTTAACGAGCCACCCGCTTCGGTAATGATCTTAAAGTGCTGTTGGTCACCAACGTTCTCTGAACCCTGGAACATCATGTGCTCAAAGAAGTGAGCAAATCCCGACTTGCCTATCTCTTCACGTGCTGAACCGACGTGATAAGTTACATCAACATGCACCAACGGATCGGAATCATCAGGGGAAAGAATAACTGTCAGACCGTTTTCAAGCTGATACTTGGTGTAAGGAATCACTACTTTATCTTTAGAGGGCTTAACCTCTTCTAACAGAGTGACACCTTCAGGTAACGAGGAAAAGAAGGGCGTTGAGCTAGGTACATTGTAAGAACAGCCAGCAATGGCGATAAGAGAAAATGTACCAAGTAAAACCTTTTTCATAGGTTCTCCTTAGAAAAAACCGAAGTAGATAGCAGCAAGTAAGCTATAGCGAGCGGCTTTGCCAATCGCTATCAAAATAACGCTAGGGATGAATTTCATTCTTAGCCAACCCGCAGCGAGACACAAAGGGTCACCAATGATCGGTAACCAACTAAATAACAGTGTCCAGTAGCCATAGCGACTCAGCCAAGCCATAGCCTTATGACCATGCTTTTCAGATTGAGTTCGATTAGGCAACCACAAACCAATCCAATAGTTAGTCAGGCCGCCTAAGGTATTGCCTAATGTCGCCACTAGAATGATCGATGAGGTTGAAAACTGATCTAAGCTCAATGCAGCCACAAGGCTAGCTTCTGAACCACCGGGTAGTAACGTGGCACTCAAGAAGCCACTGATGAAGAGTACCCACAGCGCCGAGTCCGAGAACCACAGCGCGATATTTTCAAAAAGGGAGTTAAAAAATTCTAACACTGCCTATCAACTTTCTTGCATTTTAAGTAGCACCTTGCCTCTGGTGTGTCCGGTTTCAACCTGCAGGTGCGCCGACTGCGCCTCGTCTAACTGGTAGATACCTTGAATTTCTGTTTTGAGCAATCCGACACTGACCATGTAAAGCATGGTGTCCATTTGCTCAGGGTTTGGTTCAACCAGCATGCCTGATGCAGTAAAACCTAATAGTGTTGCTTTCTCACAGATAAGTTCTGCAGATAGAGTCGGTACTGTCACTACTCGCGCGCCATCTTTTAGGCACTTCAATGCATCAAGCGCGGTATCGCCACCGACCAAATCAATCAACACATCGACATCAGATACTCTTTCTGATGCTGGCGCAAACTTATAGTTAATCGCGTGAGCACCTAGCGTCGCAAGGTAATCAAGATTGGCTTCGCTGCAGGTTGTGTAAACCTCAGCTTTTGCTGCCACTGCAATTTGAACCGCAAGGTGACCAACGCCGCCCGCGCCCGCTAAAATAAGCACGCGGTCGCCTTCTTTCACTTCGGCTTTGTTGAGCGCTTGTGCCGCTGTTTGACTCGCAAGTGGTAATGCAGCTGCCGCTTCTAGAGTGACAGAATCAGGAACCATACTTAATGCAGCTTCTGGAACACACACATATTGGCTGTAACCGCCACCTTGCAGTGGAAAACCAATAAAGCCAGCCACGTTATCACCAACAGTAAAGCGTTCAGCCTGTTCGCCTAGCGAGACAATTTGCCCTGAAATATCGTAGCCAGGCACCCAAGGCAGGTTATCTTTGTTTTGTGCTGCCGCCCAACCAAGACCCGCTCGGGTTTTGACATCAATCGGATTAATGCCTGAAAAGGAAACTTTAACCACCACTTCTCCAGCCTTAGGCTCAGGGATCGCACTGGTTTGAATACTTAGGTTTTCGACGCCGCCGAATTGAGTAATCGCAATCTGTTTATTTTCCATTTCCACATTTCCTTGATTGATAAAAGCCCTAGTGAGCAAGCACCCTAATTAATAAAAAGAAAGGGATGCGAAAGCATCCCTTTGACTATAAACCATTTAATAAGGCTAAGTTAACCGCTCATTCGTAAATTGACGACCAATTAACGTAACGATACATGACCCAGCAAATCCACTAGCCCACGAGAGCTAATAGAATACCCGCCGCAACCGCACTACCAAGTACACCGGCTACGTTCGGGCCCATTGCATGCATCAACAAGAAGTTCTGAGGGTTTGCCTCAAGACCAACCTTGTTCACAACACGTGCCGCCATTGGAACCGCTGATACGCCAGCTGCGCCAATCAGTGGGTTGATGTCCTCTTTCGAGAATCGGTTCAACACCTTAGCCATCAATACACCACCCGCCGTACCGATACTGAACGCGACCGCACCTAAACCTAGAATACCCAATGTTTCTAAGTTCAAGAACGTATCCGCTTGAAGCTTAGAACCAACCCCTAGACCTAGGAAAATAGTTACAACGTTAATCAGTTCGTTTTGAGCTGTTTTTGAAAGGCGATCAACCACACCCGCTTCACGCATTAAGTTACCCAAACAGAACATACCAACTAGAGGTGTTGCTGAAGGTAGGAACAAAATCGTCATCAATAGTACAGCAAGCGGGAAAAGAATCTTCTCGGCTTTGCTAACGTGACGAAGTTGAGCCATCTTAATTTTGCGCTCTTCAGGAGACGTTAACGCTTTCATGATTGGTGGCTGAATGATCGGAACCAAAGCCATGTAGCTATAAGCCGCTACTGCAATGGCACCTAAAAGGTCCGGAGATAACTTACTCGCCAAGAAGATCGCAGTTGGGCCATCGGCACCACCAATGATCGCAATTGACGAAGCATCGGCCATCGAGAACTCCATTCCTGGAACGTAGTTCAGCAAGATCGCGCCAAATAGCGTCGCGAAGATACCAAACTGAGCCGCAGCCCCTAGCCACAACGTTTTAGGGTTCGCAATCAACGCACCGAAGTCCGTCATCGCACCAACACCCATAAAGATCAGCAGTGGGAAAATACCTGTCTCAATACCAATGTAGTAGACGTAGTAGAGCAAACCACCTGGATCAGTAAACCCAGCATTTGGAATGTTTGCTAATACAGCACCAAAACCAATAGGCAGTAGAAGTAACGGTTCAAATCCTTTACGAATTGCCAAAAACAACAGTAAGCAACCAACCAGCATCATACAGATCTGGCCGAACTCAAAGTTCGCAATCCCTGTTTCAGACCATAAGGTCATCAATCCTTCCATGGTACTCCCTTACGCTAAGCTTAGTAGTGGAGCGCCTACAGTAACTGCATCGCCTTCTTTAACATTCAATTCTTGAACGATACCACCACGAGCAGCACGAACTTCCGTTTCCATCTTCATCGCTTCTAGGATTAGTAGAACGTCGCCTTCAGAAACCTCAGTACCCGCCTGAACGTTTACTTTAAAGATGTTACCCGCCAATGGAGCTGGAACCGCTTCAGCGTCAGACGCTGCTACTGGTGCAGCCTGAGCAGGTTTTGCAGATGGCGCCACCGATGTCAGTTCACCTTGTGGGCCAACTTCAACATCGTAAACTTGACCATCAACCTTCACGCTGTAGCTTTCAATACCACCAGAAGCTTGTACAGGAGCTGCAGCAACTGGAGCCGCAACTTCTAGCGTTGGTGCAGGTTCAAATGCTTCAGGATTACGACGGTTCTTAAGGAACTTAAGACCCACTTGTGGGAAGAGCGCGTAAGTCAGTACATCATCAACCGTATCTTCAGCTAGAGAGATACCCTCTGATTTCGCTTTCTCTAACAGATCCGTCGTTAACGTATCCATTTCAGACTTAAGTAAATCAGCAGGACGACAAGTAATCGGCTCTGCACCGTCTAGAACTTTCGCTTGCAGTTCAGCATCAACTTCAGCAGGAGCTTGACCGTATTCACCTTTCAGTAAACCAGCAGTCTCTTTCGTGATGCTCTTATAGCGTTCGCCCGTTAAGACGTTAATAACCGCTTGAGTACCGACAATCTGAGAAGTTGGTGTTACTAAAGGAATGTAACCAAGCTCTTTACGTACGCGTGGGATCTCTTCTAGAACTTCATCCATGCGATCGGCGGCGCCTTGCTCTTTAAGCTGGCCTTCCATGTTAGTTAACATTCCGCCAGGAACTTGAGCGATTAAGATGCGAGAATCGACACCTTTTAGCTGACCTTCCCATTTCGCGTACTTTTTACGTACATCACGGAAGTAAGCCGCGATGGGTTCGATTTGGTCTAGTTTAAGATTCGTGTCGCGCTCTGTACCTTCTAACATCGCAACAACCGTTTCGGTTGGCGTATGACCGTAAGTACAGCTCATTGAAGAAATAGCGGTATCTAGAATGTCGATACCCGCTTCAACGGCTTTAACCGCTGTTGCAGTCGATAGACCAGTTGTCGCGTGGCTATGCAGTGCTAGAGGAACGTCACACGATGCTTTGATACGTGTAATCAGCTCTTCTGCTTCATACGGCTTTAATAAACCTGACATATCTTTGATACATAGTGAGTGACAACCTAGGTCCTCTAGGCGCTTAGCCAAATCAACCCAAGTATCTGAATTGTGGACCGGACTGGTTGTGTAAGACAACGTACCTTGAGCGTGGCCACCAACGTCGATCGTTGCTTTCACTGCTTTTTCAAAGTTACGCACGTCATTCATCGCATCAAAGATACGGAATACGTCCATGCCGTTTTTATGGGCACGTTCAACAAATTTTTCTACTACATCATCCGCGTAGTGACGGTAGCCCAATAGGTTTTGACCACGCAGTAGCATCTGCATTGGTGTGTTTGGCATCGCTTTTTTCAGCTCACGCAAACGCTCCCATGGATCCTCGCCAAGAAAACGGATACACGAATCAAACGTCGCGCCGCCCCAAGTCTCAAGTGACCAGTAACCGACTTTATCCAGTTCTGCCGCAATTGGCAGCATATCTTCGATACGCATACGAGTAGCAAATAGTGACTGGTGCGCGTCACGAAGTACCACATCTGTGATAGCTAGTGGTTTAGACATGCTCATAAACTCCTTTTTAATCCTTTAAATACTACTTAGCAGTAGACGCACGGTATTGATGAACCGCGGCCGAAATTGCAGCCACTACCTGTGGACTAACAGCTGAAGGGTTTGATTGTGATTTTTGAATTTTTTTAGGTGCTGCGATCGGCTCTGGTACTTCTTCTGGTACCAGTTTTGACATCAACCGAACGAGGTAAACTAGAATAGTTAGGAAAATAAAGACAACGGACATCCCCGTTATCATTAGAGTCGCCGCATCTCCTAGCAGGCTTCCAATATTAGTCATGTTGCTTCCTTTCTTCGTCATCCTGACATACGTGCAGGATTTCAGCGAATAGTGATCCCGACCCATGGATTATCTCGATTGGTAAAAGTTTGTCAATTTTGTTTAAGGTTCTGTTACGGATAACGCACACATAAGGTTAATTATTCGCCTATCAGATCACATAAATCTGTCAAATACGTCATTTTTAGATATTTAAACTGTGACTTAAACGGGGCTTTTCTGGGAATTGATATGAGAAAGGTGGAATAACAAAGAAGCAATCAAGAACTACTTTAAATACAACAAGTTAAACAACGAACAAATTTAACATTGTCGCAACAAATTTGCAGCAGACATAAAAAAAGCCTCGTATAAACGAGGCTTTTTCTAATAATGTGGCGCGCTCTGGAGGATTCGAACCTCCGACCGCCTGGTTCGTAGCCAGGTACTCTATCCAGCT
>NZ_JBFSVE010000056.1:0-36023 GCF_041467715.1 Vibrio sp. 10N.247.311.14 | reverse complement strand
GCTTGTACGGTGGTGTGAGAGGACGGAGGCCGTGAGGCCTCCTCCTACTCGATTACATTTAAGTAATGACACAGCTAGACGATAAAACTCGCCCCTTGTTCTGCACTCGAAACGCTTTGGCGCATCACGCTAAATAGGTTGCGCCCCATGGTTTGCTGGTTGGCGTCTGCCTCAAATACCTTCGCTTGGCGAGATTGCATGTCGTTGAGGTTATTGAGTTCGCCACTCGCGCAATCTAAGCGCAGGATATCGCCTTCGCAAACAAGCCCAATAGTTCCGCCTCGAATAGCCTCTGGTGAGACATGAATTGCGGATGGAATCTTTCCTGAGGCTCCAGAGAGGCGACCATCAGTAACCAGAGCCACTTTAAACCCTTGTTTCTGAACATTACCTAGAATCGGCATAAGCTTATGCAGTTCAGGCATACCGTTCGCAGCTGGTCCATTATTTATCACCACAACAATGCAATCTTTGTTGAGTTCACCTCGTTGATACGCGGCTTCCACCTTATGTTGGCAATCAAAAACTGCCGCGGGTGCTTCGATAACGCGTTGCTCTTCTGCAACCGCTGACACCTTAATCACCGCATTGCCAAGATTCCCTGAAAGGACTCGCGTTCCGCCTGTGCTTTGGAATACCTGTTCTTGGCCTGCAATTACCTCTGCATCTGCCGACTGTTTGCACTTTTTCCACGTTAGCTTTCCATTTTCAAGTTCTGGAATACTCATTTGATCTTCAAACGAGCCAAAGGTAGGTTTGACATCTCGGTGCAGTAAGTTTGCTTGATCTAAACGGCGTAACAGCGCGGGAACTCCTCCTGCCGCTTGGAACGCATTCATATCTGCTGGGCCGTTGGGATAAACTCGAGCAAGTAAAGGCACTACATCGGATAGATCGCTGATGTCTTGCCAAGTCAGAATAAATCCTGCTGCGCGTGCTACCGCGACCATGTGAATGCTGTGGTTGGTACTGCCACCTGATGCGAGTAGGGCAACAATGCCATTGATTAAGCTTTTAGCGGTAAAGACTTCAGAAAGTGGGCGGAAGTTTGCGGCTTGTGGTGTCATTGAAGCAATTTCAATGGCGGCATGCTGAGTGAGTGATGCGCGCAATTCAGAGTCAGGGTGAGCAAACGCTGAGCCCGGAAGCGTCAGCCCCATCGCTTCAAATACCAGCTGATTGGTATTGGCTGTGCCGTAAAAAGTGCAGGTGCCCGCTGAGTGATAAGCGTTGCACTCCATGTCCAGCAAGGCACTTTTTCCTACCTTGCCAGCCGCGTACTCTTGGCGAATGTGTACTTTCTCATCATTGCTGATGCCCGTTGCCATCAAGCCTGCCGGAACAAAGGCAGTTGGTAGATGCGCAAAAGAGAGCGCGCCCATCAGTTGTCCTGGAGCTATCTTGTCGCAAATGCCAAGCAATAGGGTTGAATCAAACACGTTGTGACTCAGTGAAAGAGCCGTCGATTGAGCAATCAAGTCCCTTGAAAACAAAGACATATCCATGCCTGGTTGCCCTTGAGTTACCCCATCGCACATCGCGGGAACACAGCCCGCTACTTGAGAGGTGTGGCCGAACTTAGCTAACGCCTTTTTGATCTGATCTGGATAGTGTTGATACGGCTGGTGAGCGCTTAACATATCGTTGTAAGAGCTGATTACCGCATTGATTACCTTCGTCAGCACATTGTTGCGATGCATGAAGCAATGGAAGACGGTGTACCATTGATGGGTTACACACCTTGGGGTTGTATCGATCTTGTTGCGGCGTCGACCGGAGAGATGAGCAAGCGCTATGGGTTTATCTACGTGGACAGAGACAACCTAGGCAATGGTACGTTAAATCGTATTCCTAAAAAGTCATTCCACTGGTACAAAAAAGTGATCGCAAGCAACGGCAGCGATTTGGCTTAATTTGTCTGTTTGATAATGGGAGAAATGAACAATGAAAACAATTGAACAGCGACTCAGAGATATTCGCATCGTTCCGGTGATCGCCATTAATGACGTTGCTCAGGCTGTACCACTGGCGAAAGTGCTGGTTGAAAATGGTTTGCCTTGTGCTGAAGTGACATTTCGTACAGAAGCGGCAGCAGAGTCGATTCGTTTGATGCGTGAAGCCTACCCTGAGTTACTGATTGGCGCAGGTACTGTGCTGACTACAGATCAGGTGGATACTGCCATTGATGCGGGTGTTGATTTCATTGTTAGCCCAGGTTTGAATCCAACCACAGTCAAATACTGTCAGCAAAGAGGGGTTACGATCGTTCCTGGAGTGAATAACCCAAGCTTGGTTGAACAAGCAATGGAAATGGGGCTTAAGACACTAAAGTTCTTCCCAGCAGAGCCATCTGGCGGTGTTGCTATGTTGAAAGCGTTGACGGCTGTTTATCCGGTTAACTTTATGCCGACAGGCGGAGTAAGCCCAGCGAATGTTGAGTCTTACTTAGCACTGAAATCAGTTGTTGCCTGCGGTGGAACTTGGATGGTACCGACAGACAAAATGGACAAGGGTGATTGGGATGGAATCGCAGAATTAGTCCGAGCGGTCGGCTCCAGGTAGTTCGATAGAGAGCGACATAAGTAGAAAATGAAAGGGCCAGCTGATACTGGCCCTTTTTGTGGCTGCTTCAAACGATGTAGAGGTTACTCGTTACCAAGCAAAGGTTTTAATGACGTTTTGCTTAGTGATTGGGTTATGCGCGATGTCTTGATTTATCTTGTCAAGAAACGGCTTACGAGCCTGAGGCAACATGCCACGCATTGGTGAGATGTTATTGCCGTGGTCGCCCCAGTAGTAGCAATCGAAATCTTCTAGGTTTTCGAGCAAGTATTTTTCTTCTTCCAGAATCTGCAATGGCGTTGGTAAAACAAACTCGCCACGGTTTACTTCTTTTTCCAACACCGACCCCGGTTGAACGGCTAAAGCCATCGGTGCAATTGCATCTGGCTGCATGATGTTCAGCAAGCTGGTGGTATTAATCGCATGCTCTACAGAACGTTCTTTGCCGCCAAGGCCAAAGATGAAAGAAGCCAGCACCTTGATGTCTGCTTCACGGGCTAAGTTCATACCTTCAATTGCATGCTCACGCGTCATGCGCTTTTGAATGCGTTCAAGCACAATTGGGTCACCGGACTCCAAGCCGGAATAGGCCATGCTTAAACCTGCCGACTTAATCTCTTTTAATTCAGACAAGCTCTTACGGCGAAAGTCATTGAACCCTGAATACAGAGAAATGTTCTTGATCTCTGGAAAGGTGATTTTGATGTAATCCAGAATCGAAATCAGCATCTCGGTTCGGATTGCCATTACGTTACCATCGACTAAAAAGATAGACTCTACATGCGGGTAGATTTTTCTCGCCGCATCAATATCTTCAAAGATGTCTTTGATATCTCTTACTTTGAAACGCTTATCATCAAACATCGTGCAGAAGGTACATTGGTTGTTACTGCACCCCAATGTTGTCTGGATGAGTACGCTCTCTGCTTCCATCCAAGGACGATAAACTTTACCTTCAAAACGCATAAATGCTCCTCGGCCGTAGCCTGTGTTGTTTCGACGAGGGCAAGTTTAGCAATCTGCATCTTGGGTGATAATTGGGCAAAGCGGGGAATCAGTATTAAAGAAATTTTAATAATCGAAAGAGCGCGCAGTTCTTTTTCTGTATGGATAGAACTGCGGCTTGGATCGTGTGTGGGGGGAGTGTTAGTGGTCGTTTTTTACTAATTAATGATCAGTGCGTAACGCACAGCTTTTCTTCGAGTAATTGATTAAGCACTGTCACCAGCTTGTGGTTCTTAGTGTTGTCTAATGCGTCGGCGTGCGGGTCTTTGAACAACCCAGAATCATTATCAAAATATTTACCAGAAGCGTTGGCAAACTCATCACTGAGCGCAGCACGACAAAGAATATCGGCTCCAATCGCTAGGTCGTTTCCATCAACGCCATAAGCATCTTTTACTAATTTACTGCCAAGGAAAGAGGCTGGGTTTACAGGGATAATTGCGGTGCCTTTGTCTAAAAGAGTATTGGCTAATTCGATGGACCACATCGTTAGCGCCAGCTTACTTTGCGCGTAAACCGGACCATCAAGTTCACCCGCACTCGGGCTGATTAATGCCTCTAAATCGACGGGTGCTTGGGCTGCTGAAGATAGATTGACGATACGACCTGTCGCATCAAAAAGAGGAAGCAGCTTTTGTGTCAGGAGATACGGCGCAATGGTGTTTACGACAAAACGTACATCAAGATTGTCTGGAGTGGTGATGTCCGACACCTTATACACACCTGCGTTGTTAATGAGTATATCGAGTCGTTTGTGATCGCTTTTGATTTGGGTTACGAGCGCCTCAACTTCAGAGAGCGTCGATAGGTCTGCGATGTAGCTTTCGATGATTGCATTCTTAGACAGGCGAGACAAAGCGGTCACGACTTTATTGACCTTAACTGGGTTGCGGCCATGAATCAGAACATGGTGCCCTTGCTGCGTTAGTGCTTTTGCGGTCTCTAAACCAATGCCATCCGTGGCACCTGTGATCAGAATTATTTTTTGCATATTCCGTCCTTCAAAAAATAGTTTGAACAACGTTATAACAAAGATTAATGACACATAGTTGCATTTGGCTCACAAGCTGAAGACTCAAATGTGAGTCTATGGGGCAAATAATGACCATTTTAACACTTGGTGGTTAACCGTTGGCGTTTAACGATTAAGTAAGACAATGGGTCAGTTTGTGACTGACCCAAATTAAGAGAAGTGACCGAGTTATTTGATGTCTTGAACGTTCATAACCAGAGTTTCCCAGTTACGTTGGTTTTCCATATCGTGCTCTAGGCCTTGCTCATCGGCAATTTGGAAGCGCTTAACCGCAGGGGTTTTGCTCGTAGCTTGATACAACCAATAAGCTTCCGCTTTGAGTGCTTCGTCGATCGGTTTGTCGATAGACTCGTACACCGCTTGCTTACATGCATTGATCGATTCGGCAGGGAATTTTGAGATTCGTTTGGCTAGAGTATCAACATATTCGCCAATTTCATCCGGCTCTAGTGCCTTGTTGATGGTGCCGTATGCTTCGGCTTCGTCAGCATCAAAGTCACGTGCACTTAGGACGATTTCGAGTGCGCGACCTAAGCCGACTTGGCGTGCCATACGTGATGCGCCGCCACCACAAGGAAGGATGCCCATACCCACTTCCATTTGCATGAATTTGTATTTACCGCGAGCCGCGAATCGCATGTCACACGCCAGTGCAAATTCGTGGCCTCCACCTCGAGCGAACCCTTCAAGCTTGGCAATGGTGGCTTGTGGCAGTTTGCTGATTCTTTCTAGCACCACTTGCAGGTCGAGTAACTTCGCTTCTTCACGAGAAACGGCTTCTGTCGACATGTCTTTTAATAGATTAGTGTCGTAGTGGCAGACCCAAACTTCAGGGTTTGCTGACTGAAATACCACGACCTTGATGTCACGATCGCGCTCTAGTCTCATTGCTAAACCATTGAGGTCGGCAAGCATCTCTTGCCCTTGAACATTCACAGTACCGAAGTCAAAAGTGACGGTAAGAATTCCATCCTCGGCTTGAGCTTTAAACGTTGTATAACCTTGATATGCCATTTCCATATTCCTTCTGAGAGATTTCATTTCAGCCTATTCAGTGTGAATGCGACCTAAATTCAGGCTAGCGAGGAATGTTCGAACCAACAATTAACCATTAAACGAAACACTATTAACGAATTATTAAGAGTTTTGGCGGGTTTTGTAATTTCAATTTATTCAGTGTCTTAGATGGATATTTTAACGTTGAAGGTATCTTGCTAATTCGATTGTCAACGAAATCTAAAAACTCATTCCTTGTCTGGCGCTCTTATCCTTTTCATTTAGCTTCGTATACTGCTCAACTAGGTAATTAGCCCCAAGGTACAGACAAGAGTGAACCGACTTATGCAGATGAGATCCGCGACTTTGAAAACCATTATTGAGAAAACGCTGCCACTGACGCTGGGTGTGTTTGCGATCATGATGGTGCAATTGGTCGATTCGATCTTTATTGGTCAGCTAGGGGTGAATGAGTTGGCGGTTCACGGTATCACCTTGCCATTTCAAGCGGCGTTTACCGGGGTTCAAGTGGGCATCGGTGTGGCGGCAACGTCCATTATTTCTCAAGCGGTAGGATCAAAAGAGCAACGTAAATCCACCTCAATTGCCACGCTGTCGGTCGGATTTGGAGTCTTGGTGATTGCTTTGATCTGCATCGGGCTGATTGTTTTTAGCGATTCTGTATTTGCGTCGTTTGTGAATGATGTCTCTGACGCTCAATATCAATCCATGCTGTCTATTTTTAATGTGTACTGGCCGCTGTGGCTGTTCAGTGCATTGATGGTGGCGGTGCTTTATTTGGCCACCTGCGTTTATCGTGCTAATGGGGATACTAAAACAACCGGCAGCATGTTCTTGGCTGCTAGCGTGATTAACCTAATTCTCGACCCTATTCTGATCTTTGGATTGGATATGGGCATCGCAGGGGCGGCGATCGCATCGAGCATTGGCTACGCATTCGGCGCAATCTACATGTTAATTAAGTCTCGCGGCAAAGGTTGGTTTGGCTTTAATGGCGCGTGCAGTAACCAAATCAAAGGCTACAGTTTTGAGTTATTCAAGACGGTAATGCCAACCACTGCGAATCAGATATTACCTGCGGTCAGCGCGTTCTTCTCAATGCTTTTGATTGCGAGAATCGGAACCGATGAGATGGCTTTTTGGAGCCTACTCGCCCGTGTTGAAAGTTTTATGTTGGTATTTTCTCTTGCTCTGACCATGTCTATCCCGCCTATGATTGGTCGTTACCTAGGGGCACAGCAGCGATGCAAAATCCCAGAGCTATTGAATACAACAGCGAAGTTCTTACTGGTTTTGCACACCGTGATGGCCGCATTATTGGCGCTGTTTAGTGGCTGGATTATTCCTGTTATCTCGGAAGAACAAAGCATACGCAGCTGGTTTGAAGTGACCTTGTTATTTATACCGTTCAGCTATGGCCCGCTTGGGCTTTGCATGTTGGTTGCGTCGGCTTTTAATGCCTTGGGTGTGCCTCGTAAAGCTTTGAATGTCTCTTTCTTACGTTTGTTTGTTTTCTACATTCCCGCTTTATGGCTCGGCTCGATAACTGGAGACATGATCAATGCGGTTATTGCTGCGACAGTCGCCAATGTTTTAGCGGGTGCTTTTGCATGGTTTAAGCTTAATGCCTATATTAAAACTCACATTATCCCTCGTGCCGCTGCGGCCAATAAGCAGCGTGTACTCAGCGCAGGCTAGCCATTATTGATGAACATTGAACATCTAAAATTGTTTGTGCGACTCGCGTCTACGCACAATATAAGTCAAGCAGGACAAGAGCTTGGGTTGTCACCTCCGGTAGCCAGTATTCATATCGGAAAGCTCGAAGAGAGCCTAGGTGCACGTCTTGTGCATCGCACCACGAGAAAGGTTTCCCTGACCGAAGAAGGCATGGCATTTCTTCCTCACGCCAAGCAAATCCTTTTGAGTGTCGAAGCGGGGGTAGCCTCTGTCGGAACCGGTAATGAATTACCCAAAGGGGTGTTGCGAATATCTGCACCTTCTTCGTTTGGTCGGATGCATGTTATGCCAGCGCTAAAAGGGTTTTTGGCTAAGTATCCAGATCTGTCGGTGGACATTTCACTCAGTGACTCAATCGTCGATCTGGTCGATGGTGGCTTTGATGTAGCGATTCGTAATGCGGAGCTACAAAACTCAAGCCTGATCGCTCGTAAGCTCTCTACTGATAAGCGTATTCTGTGTGCGTCGCCAGAATATTTGGCAGTTCATGACTATCCGAAAACACCAGAAGACCTCAAGCAACATCAATGTATCAATCAAACCGGCTTAGAAGGTTGGACGTTCGATACACCAGAAGGCGATGTCACCATCAAGAAGAAAGGTGCTATCCGCGTCGATCACGGTGAAGCGGTAAGGGATCTGTGTGTCGATGGCTTGGGCATTGCCATGTGTGCGACTTGGATTGCTTATAAGCAGCTCGCGGAAGGTTCGCTGGTTGAGGTGTTACCGGATTACCCTTTAAAGGATGAGGCGGCTATCTGGGCGGTATACCCGAGTGCTCAGTTACTTGCACCTAAGGTACGCGTATTTATCGACTACTTTGTGCAATATTATGGTTCACCTTCTTATTGGGATTGCGAAGTAAACGGTCAAGCTGAGTAGCGTCTAAGAGACACTCATTGAGAACAAATAAGAAAGCCCCGACCAAAAGGTAGGGGCTTGTTTTTATGTTCTTTATAGAACGTTTTTCTAGCTAACTGCTGTTGTTTTTATTTAGTGTATCCGGCGTTTAATGAGCGTGTACCGCTGAATCTTGGTATAGCTCGGCATCAACTTCTTCGCCTTTGTTTGGACGTGGCACAATCTCAAAAGAGGTGTCAGCTTCTGTCAGTGAAGACAGCAGTTTGTTAAGCGATGTTTTGTCACCTTTCACTCCTGCTTGTCCGTCTTCTAACAGTTTTCCAAGGCTTGTTTTCTTAAGCACGATGTCAGACACGTCAGACTTATTGATGATCAGTGTCGTATCAGCGTCTTGTAACTCGTTCACTTGAATGTTGTTCAGGTTACCGTTAGACATCTCAACGTAGTAGAACTCTTTCACATCAGGCAACTGAATATTCAACGTAAATGGTGTTTCTTGTGCTTTTAGCGAATCCACTTTTACGGCTAAGTAATCGAGTAGGTTTTCAATCGTCATGTTCGCCAACACATCCGGAGATGCAGTTTTTGGTGCGCCTGGTTGTGTTCCAATGCGAAGCTCTTGAGCGCCGGTTAGGTAGATGTTTCTCCAACCTGCACCTTCTGATTGATAACCCAATTGCTCATAAGTATCTGCCAATAAGCCACGCGCAACTTTGTTCTCTGGTTCTGCTTGAATCACCTTATTCAGTGCTGTTGCAACGAAGCGGTATTCGCCTTCTTGGAAGTCTTGCTGCGCTTTTTCAATCACAGCGTCGCTGCCGCCCATGTACTCAACAAACTTCACTGACTCTGGCTTGATTGGTAATGGGTTTAGGTTAGCTGGGTTCATGTCGAAGTAACCAAGATACATGTTGTACACAGCGCGGGCGTTGTGAGAGTAAGTACCGTGGTAACCGTTGGTGTGCCAAGACTGTTGAATGCTGTCTGGCATTACCTTGTAAATCTCGTCCCCGATGTCTTGGAGAACCACCCCATTGTTGGCTAAGCGAAGCGTTTGGTTATGAGTAAAACCGTAAGCGTCACGCTGCATTTTTAGGTAATCAGAGATCTCTTGTTCGCCCCAGATTGGCGATGAGTGAGACGCAAACAGCACCTCAGTATCTTCACCCCAAGTGACTAACATTTCGTTGATCTTCTTCGACCATTTCAAGCCGTCACGTACTTTAGCGCCACGCAGCGTGTACAGGTTATGCATGCCTTGGTAGGTCAGTTCGCCAGTCCAAAGTGCTTTCATGCTCGGAATATACGTCACCATTTCAGAGGCCGCTTCGGTACCTGAAGCATCCATGAATTGCATTTCTAGGCCGTCGATAACCAGAGTTTCAATCTCTTCGTTATGGTTCAGCTCGTAGTCTGGCAGTACGTAAGTAATGCTACCGGTTGATAGGCCTTTCGACAGTGCCGCATCAACAATACCGTGTTCGTGACGGTTCAGGGTTGCGCCATATTGATAAGCGGTACGACGAGACATTGCATTACCCGCCAATACGTTTTCGTCGACGATTTCTTTAGTAATGTTTTTCGAACCGTACACTTTTACATCTGGGTACGCGTCTTTGATTGCTCTTGCGCCACCAAAGTGATCAGCGTGCGAGTGAGAGTAAATCATTGCAACGACGGGCAGTTCGCCGCCATCAGGCACATTGTTCTTGAAGAATTTTAGTGATTTAGCAGCCGCTTCTTTGGTAAGAAGTACGTCATAAGCGATCCAACCGTTGTCACTACGAATGAAAGAGATAGACGCTAAATCTGCCCCTCGAACTTGGTAAACTTTACCCGGAACAACTTCATATAAACCTTCTGCCGCTTGGTTCAATACTGCTTGGCGCCAAAGCGAAGGGTTGACCGAATCAGGTGCTTGATCCGCATTCGTTACACTTGGGTCGATGAAGTTAAAGCTATTACGAATGATGTCGCCCGTCTCTTGATCAAAGCTAGCAATCAGACCCTTGTTGTTATTGTCGAAAGCGCGAGTGTCGGCAAAGTTAAGTGTTTTAGCGAACTCTTGGTTTGCTTTGGTCGTCATCTCGGTTGCGCTTTTGCCACCTTGGTCGCCAATTTCGCTGAAGTGTGCGTGATCATGGTTAGCTGCAACTGCAGGGAATGCGAGCGAGATAGCTAGGAACAGTGATGCATTTTTGAACGTGCGTGAAGTCGTCATAAGAGCCTCTTCATTTCAGAATTTTGTTTCGTTGAGGCGATTATAGGAATAAGACATATAGCAAAAAATAAAGTAAGCTTTATTTAATACATCACGATTGGCTATGTATTGAGTCATGCAATGGTTGGGGAACGAAGGCGAATCCTGACCTATGATTGATTAAGACCACATTGACAGGGAGAGTAACGGTGAGCGACGTGGAAAAGTTGGATTTAAATCTATTGAGCGTGTTCTTAGAAGTGTATCGATTAAAGTCGATCACGCTTGCATCAGAATCGCTTGGTATGACTCAGCCTGGGGTTAGCGGGGCATTGAAGCGATTGCAATCTCAGCTTGATACCGACCTGTTTATTCGTGAAGGGCGTGGGATTATTCCGACCAACGCTGCGGTGCAACTGGCAAACCGAGTGGAACCTGCCCTTGAAGGCATAACCAGTGCAGTTAGTACCTTAAAGCAGTTCGATAATCAGCAGCATCATGTGTTTCGAATTCTGGTGAATGAGATCGGTTTAACCAAGCTTCAACCCCTTGTCGAGCAAGATGAAACGTTGGGGAGTATCTCTATCGAGTTCAATATGGTGCCGAACAACGAAGAAGAGCTTCTTCAGAGTTTAAGCATGCAGCAAGCTGATCTGGCGATCGATATTCACTACCCACAAGTGAATGGTTATATGAACCAGCAAGTGATCGAAGATGAGCTCGTATTGATCGCCAAGAAAGGGCACCCAAGGATTGATGGTTCGGTAACGGAAGAGCAGTACTATCATGAGAAACACATCACCTTCAGAATGCGTCGCTCTCGCCTCTATACCGCAGATTACTTTACAAAAAGCCCGATACAGCAACGAAAAGTCAGTTCCGAATGTGATTCATTGATGACGATGTGTGTGTTGGTCTCTGGTTCAGACTGTGTTGGTAGCACGTCTCGTGATTTTGCTAATCAGTTTGCGGAGCGATTCCAACTGCAAGTGCTCGCCCAGCCTTTCGAGGTCTTGCCCATGAAGCAGTATATGATTTGGCATAAGAGAACCGATTTGAATCCTGCTCATCAGTGGTTGAGAAACAGGATTCAACAATACATGGCCGACTAACGAGCCGCTCTTGCTGCTCGTTTCTGTTTGGCGCCCTCTATCATCTTAGACGGCGTCATTCCGGTTACTAACATAGTACCAGTGATAACAAGAATTGAACCAACCACTGTGTTGATACCAATCGCTTCATCTAAGAAAAGGTTGCCCCATAAGATGCCAAAAACAGGAATCAAGAAGGTGACAGATAGAGCCGAAGGCGCACCAAGTTCATTGATGAGGTTGAAATAAAGTAGGTACGCTAACCCGGTACATACTGCACCCAATAAGATGACCGATGTGGTGATAGTGAGATCGGGGGCTTCTCGCATTGGCATGAAAAATACAAATGGCAATACGATTAACACCGCTGCCCACATGCTGCCGTGGGCATTGTTGAAGGCTTCAACTTTAGGTGCTGTTTTGGTGTAGTTAGACGCGATACCGTAGCTAAATGCGGCCATCACGGCTGCAAAGATTGGAAGAATTGCTTCTTGGCCAATATTGAACGCATCCCAACCGACTAACACGCCAACTCCTGTTACCCCAATCCCAAGTCCCAATAGAACTTTCGCCTCGAGTGCAGTTTTGGTCCATATGGCTCCAATGATTGCCGCCCATATCGGTGCTGTGGAGTTCAGAATCGCGAGGGTTGAAGCATTCAGTGTTTGAGCCGCATAAGCGAAACACAAAAAAGGAAGTGCGGTGTTAAACAAACCGAGAATGAAAAAGTGTTTCGAATGAGCATTAAATGAGAGCTTTCTCTTTAGATAAAAAGAAACCAAAAGTAGGGTGATTGCCGCACACAAAACTCGCGCTTCAATTAGGACCGCAGGGCCTAAAGGATTCGCTGCAATTCTCATGAAAAGGAACGAGCCTCCCCATATGGCAGCTAGCATGATCAGTTTTAAAAAGCTCACAGTTAAATCTCGGAATGTGTAAAACACCGACTATTGATCAAAGCTATATATTACACAAGCTTAGATATTAATACTGTGCAGCTAATTGTTGTGATTTTGATAACCAAACGGCTTGCTAAATAGGAACACTTTTGATGAATTCTGTTCTGTTTATCCTTCCTGATTTGGCGGGTAATCTAGCGTTAGACATCAAACTTAGGCAAACAAAATGAAGATTGAACACATCGCAATTTGGACCAAAAAACTCGAAGTTTTGAAGAGATTTTACGAAGACTATTTCGGTGCGACATCGAACTCAAAATATCACAACCCAACCAAAGGGTTTTTTTCGTACTTCCTCTCATTTGAAACTGGAAGCCGCCTAGAGATCATGGAAATGGATTCGGTTCCTGAATCGAAAGATGACATCTATGATCAGTTTACAGGCTTTGTTCATATGGCGATTTCACTCGGGTCGGAACAAGCGGTCGATGCACTCACTCAACGCTTGGTCGAAGACGGCTATGAGCGCTTAGATGGCCCAAGAAAAACAGGCGATGGCTATTATGAGAGCTGTATACTCGATCCAGATGGTAATCGCTTGGAACTTACCGTTTAATGGAGGGAGCTTGAATAGCTTTTAACTCACCAACGGAACTGAGGTATGACAATGATGAAGCTTGCTGTGACTTTCCTTTTTAGTCTTGGGCTTATGGGATGTGCTACCTCAGAACCGGTGTATGAGCAGGAGGCGGACTCAAAGCCTGAACCATCACAACCCATAGGTTACCTCGGTTTTAAAGCTCACCAAGAGTGGGCGATTCAATTCAATGATTGCACGGTCTACGATTTAATCGGTGCACAACCTTACCAGTGGTTTGATCGCACTTCAGCCTCTGTGAGCTGTTATACGTTTAAGCCAAACGATGCCATCGAGCCTTTATCTGTCTATGCCGACGCAAACTTCGACAGCAATAAGCTAGCCCCGATTAACCTATTTCAAGAGCTGCAGGTATCAGAGTCTGGCTGGGGCAAGTTTCCTGCCGTCTATGAGACCAACGGTACCAATTGGCTGAAAGTCAAAGAGGGTTGGATTCACCTCACACTAGCCGATCAGACACTCGTTCAGTTCTACCCTGGCACTCAAGACCAATCTGGCAAATCACTGCATGATCAGTATTTTGAACAGCATTGATCGTAATGCTGACTGTTGATTAGTCTGTAGTTCGATCAAAAAAGATCTTTTAACTATTGCTGAAACCGGTTTCAAACTGTATCTTTTCTTTTATTGAAATCGGTTTCAGAGTTGCAATGAGCTCTCTAATCCTGATCTTTTTCACGAATAACTTGTAGCGAGTAATGGTATGAACAACGAATTTCCGAACGATTTTTTATGGGGCGGTGCAGTAGCAGCGCATCAACTAGAAGGCGGCTGGGATGCGAATGGTAAAGGTGTCAGTGTTGTTGATGTATTAACAGCGGGCGCTCATGGTGTACAACGTCGAATCACCGATGGCGTGATTGATGGCGAAAACTATCCTAACCAAGTCGCAGTGGATTTCTACCATCGCTACAAAGAAGACATTAAGTTATTCGCTGAGATGGGCTTTAAGTGTTTCCGTACCAGTATCGCGTGGACGCGTATCTTCCCAAATGGCGATGAAGCTGAACCGTGTGAAGCGGGATTAGCGTTTTACGATGATCTGTTTGACGAGCTGTTGAAATACGACATTCAGCCTGTGGTAACACTGAGCCACTTTGAAATGCCTTACCATCTAGCTAACGAATATGGTGGCTGGATGAACCGTAAAGTGATCGACTTCTTCGTTAAGTACTCAACTACGGTGATGGAGCGTTACCAGCACAAAGTGAAATACTGGATGACGTTTAACGAGATCAACAACCAGATGAACACCTCGGCAGACATCTTCGGTTGGTTGTGCTCTGGCGTGAAGTTCCCGCAATGTGAAAAGCCGCAAGAAGCGATGTATCAAGCGGTTCACCATCAGTTTGTTGCCAGTGCTTTGGTGGTTAAGAAAGGTCACGAGATCAATCCAAATCTTCAAATTGGCGCAATGTGTGCGATGGTGCCTTTCTATCCTCGTTCTTCAAAGCCAGAAGACATCATGGTGGCACAGCAAGCGATGCGTGACCGTTATTTCTTCTCGGATGTAATGGTGCGTGGTCATTACCCAAATTACGCTAAGCATGACTGGGCAATCAAAGGCTTCAATATTGAGATGCAGCCCGAAGATGAGCAGATCCTAAAAGAAGGCAAGGCTGATTACTTAGGCTTTAGCTACTACATGTCTAATACCTTGGATTCTTCTTCTCACCAATCGACTGAAGAAGCGATGGACGGCGGTCATGAAAACTCGGTCGATAACCCGTTTATCCAGTCTAGCGATTGGGGCTGGCCAATTGACCCAACCGGTTTGCGTTACTGTTTAGCGTCTCTGTATGAACGTTATGAAGTGCCATTGTTCATCGTTGAGAACGGTTTTGGCGCGGTTGATACCATTGAAGAAGATGGCAGCATTAATGACGATTACCGCATTGCTTACCTTGGCGACCACATCAAAGAGATGAAAAAAGCCGTTTCGATTGATGGTGTTGATTTGATGGGCTATACCCCTTGGGGCTGTATCGATTTAGTTTCGTTCACCACGGGCGAGATGAAAAAACGCTACGGATTCATTTACGTAGATAAGCACAACGATCAATCTGGCTCACTAGAACGCAAGCGCAAGAAGTCTTTCGAGTGGTATAAAGGTGTGATTGCATCTAACGGTGCCACTATTTAGAATGCATTCCCCAGCGCAGTTATGTGAACTGTGAGCTGTCATTTTGCAATGAATTAGTCGGCCTATGTCGGCTAATTTTTTATAAAGGAAAAGAAGCGAATGGTAACCATGCTTGATGTCGCAAACCGCGCAGGCGTATCTAAATCGACCGTTTCTCGTGTCTTAAATGGCAAGAACATCGTGCGCCCAGATGTGGTGAAAAAGGTATTTGATGCGATTCAAGAAACAGGTTATCGACCGAACTTGTTGGCTCAGCAATTGGCGACCAAGAAGACCAATTTCATCGGCTTTGTAATTACCAATGAGTTGTTCAATGGCCCTTACTTCTCTTCCTTGATGTATCACGCGGCTTCTTATAGCGAAAAGTCGAATCACCAATTGGTGATCACCGATGGCAAACACAGCGCTGAAGACGAAAGAAAGGCGATCAATTTCCTGCTTGATATGAAGTGCGCGGGCATCATCATCTATCCGCAATGTTTAACCGAAAGCGAGATAGCTCAGATCATCGAAAGCACTGACACTCCGATTCTGGTACTCAACCGAGAAATGCCGTCGAAGCCCAATCATTCTATTACCACCGACCATTATCAGAGCGCTTGTTTGATGGTTGAACACATCATCGAGCAGGGTCATACCGATATTGCAGTGATTCGTGGTAAAGCCGGTTCTTCGACCGATGAGCTGCGTTACCAAGCCTATCAAGATGTGTTAACTAAACATGGTGTTGCATTGGATGAGTCCAACGTTGTTCAAGGTGATTGGACGATGGAGAGCGGTTATCACGCGGCTCAAGCTTTGGCAAAAAGCAGAACCACATTCACTGCTATCTTGTCTGAAAACGATGATATGGCGATTGGTGCGATTAAGGCGTTAACCGAACTTGGGTACTCATTGCCTCAAGATGTTTCGATCGTCGGCTTTGATAACAGCAAAGTGGGGGCGTTTTTAACGCCAAGCTTAACGTCTGTGAGTGTGCCATTAGAGCAAATGACGCAAAAGGCGATCCTGCAAATTGTCGGTGAAACAGAGCAAGCGACCACCATCAATACCACTGGTAGTTTGGTGTTACGTGATTCGATAGCGAAGCTAAATTAGCACTGTTCGAATTTCATATTTTACCTACAAAAAGTGACGAGCTGCGCATCTCTTAAACCAAGCTCAAACACTCCTTATTCACTGTTATTTAGATGTGCGATATTGCGTTTTTGGTCGATGAATTGACCACCATTAGTTAAGTAATGTGAAGCTAGATAAGTAATATGAAAATAGCTAATTGATGTGAGAACAGGTAAGTAACGTGAAAACAGAAAAACAAAAAATGCTAGCAGGTGAACCTTATCAGGCTTGGGATAAAGAGCTTTATGCAGCTCGTATCGAATGTCGCAAGGTGCTTCAAAAACTCAATAACAGTATTCCTGACACACCCGAATGGCAAGCAGCAACGCAAGAGCTGATTCCGGGCTGTGAAAATGCGCATTTAGAACCTCCATTTCGTTGTGACTACGGCTCGAACATCAAGTTAGGCAAGAACTTCTACGCTAACTTTAACTGCGTGATTTTGGATGTGGCTGAAGTGACTATTGGCGACAATGTGCTGCTTGGTCCGAACGTTCAAATCCTGACTGCAGGTCACCCACTCGATGTGAAAGGCCGTGTAGAAGAAGGCGTTGAGTTTGGCACACCGATTAATGTTGGCAACAATGTTTGGCTTGGCGGTGGTGTAATTATCTGCCCCGGTGTCACCATTGGCGAAAACAGCGTGATTGGCGCGGGCAGTGTCGTAACCAAAGACATCCCAGCCAATGTGGTTGCAGTCGGTAATCCATGTAAAGTGCTGAAAGCGATCGATAACGAGTAATAATCAGATTGAATTGATAAAGCCCGAACCTAGGTTCGGGCTTTGTTTTTTCTATTCTTGCTAGATGCTAGATGCTAGATGCTAGATGCTAGATGCTAGATGCTAGATGGAACAGCTTGTTGTGCTTGCTTCTTATCTAACGCACCACTGAATCGAGTCAGAACAAGAGCGATCAAAACGATCACAGCACCTACCCAAGGGGTGTTCATTAATCCAGATTTCGCGACAATCAAACCACCACCCCATGATCCCAATGCAATACCGACGTTGAAGGCTGCAATGTTCAACCCAGAAGCGACATCGACGGCGTCAGGTGTGTATTTCTCAGCCAGTTTCACAACATACACTTGTAGCCCCGGAACGTTACCGAATGCAAATGCACCCCAAACCAAAATAGTCGCAACGGCTGCATAAGGGTTTACAGCGGTAAAGTTGAATACCACCAATACTGCGGCTAAACCAGAGAAGATAACGGTCAGCGCTTTAATTGGGCCCATCTTGTCAGCCATCTTACCACCCCAGATGTTACCTACCGCGACTGAAACACCGTAAACCAACATGATTAAGCTGATTGAGCTCGAATCAAATCCTGATACATTTTCCAGTATTGGAGCAAGGAACGTAAACGCTGTGAATGTGCCGCCATAACCCAGTGCTGTGATAGCGTAAACCAACAGTAAGCGTGGTTGAGTTAGAACCTTTAGTTGTGCTGAAATCTTCGCCGCTGGTGGTTGCTTAAGGTTGTTTGGAACCAAGATAGCACTACCGATAAGAGCAATAAGGCCAAGCAGAGCAACGATCAAGAAGGTCGCTTGCCAGCCAAAGGTTTGCCCGATATAAGTGCCCAGTGGTACGCCGGTTACCAATGCAACCGTTAAACCTGTAAACATGATCGCAATGGCACTGGCTGCTTTATCTTTTGAAACCAAACCTGTCGCGATGGTCGATCCAATCGAGAAGAACACGCCATGGGCAAGGCCAGTCAAAATTCGTGCGGCGATCAGCGTGTTATAACCCGGAGCTTGCCACGCCAATAAGTTACCAATGACAAACAATGCCATCACGGTTAGCAATACCGCTTTACGATTCCACTTTCCGGTTAATGCCGTTAATACTGGTGCGCCAATAGCAACGCCAAGCGCGTATAAACTGACTAATAGGCCTGCCGATGGCAGAGATACATTCAAGTCGCTCGCCATGGTAGGAATCAAGCCTACGATGACAAATTCTGTGGTTCCGATGGCAAAGGCGCTGAGCGTCAATGCAAGTAATGCTAATGGCATAATCATCTCTCTTACTGTTCTTTGTTAAATACCGAGCGCGATAAAATGGGGCAGCTTGTGACTGCAATAGGAGCGCTTCGTTTGATGGCGAGGATTATCTAGCAATATATATTTGTGATAAATGCCATCATTAACAAATAACCTTTGTGTTATTTGCAATAATTGGAGAGTTAGCCGATCATTGGATTAAGCTGATGAGATCGAAAAGACTCAGATGATTTGAGCTGTGATGAGCACAAGCGAGATGACATTAAACAAAATGAAGATAGCGAAGGAGCCTCATGTTAACCCGTTCAGATGATTTAGAAATGGTACTCACCGTTGTCGATGCTGGTGGTTTTTCTGCGGCGGCAGAGGCGCTGGATGTGCAGGTCGCCAAGGTGTCTCGTTCGGTGAGTAAGGTTGAGTCGCAACTCGGCGTCTCAATATTCAACCGAACAACAAGACGCGTGGAATTGACGGAGGAAGGAAGGCAGTTTGTCGATTCAGTCAGGGTGGGATTACAGATGATTCAGAGCGCGGAAGAAGAAATCGTGTCGCGCGGAGAGTTGCCAAAAGGTCGTTTAAGAGTCGATGCCGCCAGTCCATTCGTATTCCATCAGCTAGTGCCGTTGGTGCAGTCATTCAAAGAGGCTTACCCAGACATTGAGTTGGAACTCACTTCCAACGAAGGCTTCGTTGATCTTCTCGAAAAGAGAACCGATGTTGCGATTCGAATCGGTAAGTTGTCCGATTCAACATTGCACGCTCGCCCGTTAGGAAAAAGTTTACTCCATATTGTGGCGTCACCTGATTATCTCGCTAAGCGTGGGCTACCCACCAAACCTGAAGATTTGAGTTCGCATCAAATTGTGGGATTTTCGGGTAACAAAGTGCTTAACCATTGGCCTTTGCCAAACCAAAGTTATGTCGCGCCTACTGTGACAGCCAGTAATGGTGAAACGGTGCGTCAACTGGTATTAGCTGGAAATGGGATAGCTTGTTTATCGGGGTTTATGGTGCAGGAAGATATGGCAGCAGGTCGCCTAATCCCTATTCTGGAACAAGACAAACTTGCCAACACAGACCGAGAGCGAGTGAATGCGGTTTACTACAAGTCGTCATCGGTCTCTAAACGTATCTCGGCGTTTATCGATTTTATTCAGCCCCGTTTGAAGCTCTAACTAAGGCAGTTGACGATATCCGCATAAATGAAAAAAGCCCCGCTGACGTGCAGCGGGGCTTTCAAATCGAACTCGATAGCTTGTCAGTGTGCTTTCTAGTAACAGACTACTGAAACTGTACTTAAGCGATCTTAGTCATCTCGTTAAGTGTAAATGACGTAACACTACCTTCGGTTGCTGCCATGTATTCAGCAAGGTGGGTATTACCCATGTGTGTTTGCCAAAGTTCACGCGACGTCCAGTTTTCGTAGAAAGTGAAATGTGCTGGGTTTTCATTGTCTTGGTGAAGGTCGTAGTTGATGCAGCCTTCTTCAGCGCGAGTAATATCAATCAGCTTTAGCAGCTCTGCTTTAACCAATTCAATTTTGCCTTCGTTAGCGACGATGTTTGCGACGATAGTTAGTTGAGTCATGTTGGTACCTATATTATTTTTCACCGAAATGGTGATTTGTCTGTGTTTACAGTGCCACTCTTTGTTCATTGAGCTGCAGTCTGTGTCGATGGATAAATAATAGTGGGAATATTTGAAACGATAAACAGTGCTACATTTGAATTATTGTCAAAAAATAATTGATAATAACTTGGGAATTATGTGCTACTAGGCGTAGGTGAGGAGTATTTAGAAGCCGCCCGCCCACGCATCAAAATCGTCAATGTTGTCGAGCTCTTCTTTAGTTCTTGGGGCTGGGTAATAAGGCAGAGCCAATCTTTGAGTGGAAGGTTGCAGTTCCCAATCGGGTGTAATCTTGAGTCGGGTTAATTCATCGTTGAGGCGCACAAACATATAGTAGCCGTCGGCATGGGTATTGGCGTAACTCGCGATAGTTGCGATATCACCAGAAGGTAACTTTACGTCTCGACCTAGTGGATAGAGTTGGTGCAATGCGAAACTCACTTTGGGATCTTCAAGTTTGCCTTGCTTAAAGCGTTCTAATCCGATGGCGGTTGAAGTAGTGCGCGGCTTCCACCCTGTGAGGAGCAATCCACTCAAGTTATCTTGGAACGGCTTACCCTTTCGATTGCCTTCATTGGTAATGAATTGAACCGTCAGCGTGTCTCCCGATTCTTGCAGAATTTCTAAAAACTGTTCACCAGTGCGATCGACCAAAAGCTTCATAATATCCAGCTACCATCAAGAATGAGAGACGATAAAGGGTACTACTATAGGGAAGGCTTGTGTAGGGACGATAAAGGTTATGTAGCGTGAACAATGTTTTCGGTGTTGATCCTTTCATGCCCTTAGTTCAACAACAGCTTTAGCGCTTACGTAAGTAATGAGTTTGCACGATCTCATATAAGTAAGTCGACACGCCTGTTAGTGTGAAATCAAGCGGTGAAACTAGATCTCCAAACAATGGTGAAGCATCACCCAGACCGAATAGAGCTCACCATTGACATGGTCGAAAAGCCGCTGAGTTTATACTGTTTGGTACTCACCCAACTTAAGTGATTTGTGGGCCAATTTACCGACCTTTAAATTTATACTGGATAATTACCTATAAATTTCAGGCTTTAGCAGTAATAATCAATGAATAGATCGGAATAGCTTGTTCATTGAAAAGCTGTACGGAAAGTTTCTAAAGACGCCATCGTGAAAAGGAAGTCAGATACATGCCTGTGCTCCAACGCATCAGTTTAACGTTAATCTTAATCGCCGTTTTAGGTGGGTGTTCTTCACTTCCTGAAGGCATCGATCATCCAACAGAACCGCCAACCTCTCCTGCACCTAGTTCTTTATCGGTTCTAACCAATGAATTTCAGCCTGAAGCTTTAGAGCAAGGCACCACTGCGGTTCGTCTGCAAGAGTCTGGTTGGGATGCCTTGGCACAGCGATTAGCGCTGGTCGAAAGTGCCGAGCACACCATCGACATTCAATACTACATCTGGAACTCTGACGAATCGGGCAGCTATCTCGCTAGCCGTTTGTTAGCCGCGGCTGAGCGTGGTGTGAAGGTGCGCGTAATGTTGGATGATATCAACCTCAACGAACGTGAAGGTTTGCTGTCGGCACTGGATGCGCACCCGAACGTCGAGATTCGTATCTTCAATCCAACGCCAACACGCCGTGGCTTCAGTAAATGGCTGAGCTTTGTCGGTGACTTTTCTCGCTTAAATCGCCGTATGCACAATAAGTCGTTTACCGTAGATGGTACTTTGTCTGTGGTGGGTGGCCGTAATATCGGTGATGAATACTTTGACCTTTCTGATGAAATCAATTTCCGAGACCGCGATGTATTAGTCATGGGCTCGGTAGTTAACACCATCCAAACCAGTTTTGTTGAATACTGGAACAGTCGTTGGTCTTACCCTGTCGATATGCTGGGGGATGACGAACAACCTGATCTCTCGAAGATAGATAATATTGTCGTTCCGCATTATCAAAATTACCCGGAATTGCCACTAGATCGTAAGGCTGCTGATAGTTTGCTGAAAGAGGTGATTGGTGAGATGGCATGGGTGAATGCGCGTTTTGTTTACGATCAGCCTGTTCCTGATGATTCAGACAATACCGATGAACCGAAAGCGACCGCGATTCTTCTAGGTAAGTTAGCGAGTGAATCGAAACAAGAGATCTTATTGGAATCGGCTTACCTTGTATTCGATGATGGTCAGCTTGAAGAGTGGCAAGTGTTGAACAATAAGGGCGTTGAGATAAAAGCGCTAACGAACTCTATGGCGTCTAATGATCTGGTGACCAATCACTCCGCTTATGCGGGTAGACGTTACGATATGTTGGAGCATGGTATCGACCTGTTTGAGCTAAAACCAGAATCTAAGCTGTGTGAAGCATCGACTCAAGACGCGTCTAAATGTGCGCCTGAGACGGCCTATGGCTTGCACGCAAAGTCAGTCGTATTTGACCGCAGCATCGCGAGCATCGGCTCATTTAACTTCAACTTGCGTTCTACCTACCTCAATACGGAATCGGTTTTGATCATCGAGAACAAAGAGATTGCTGAAATGTTAGCTGACACCATTGAGCAAGCGATGAGTGAAGATAATAGCTGGCGCTTGGAACTGGAAGACGGTGATGTGTATTGGTATTCAGGCGATCAACGTTGGGACAGCGAACCTGACACTGGTCAATGGGAACGAATGCAATCAGGTTTCCTACAGTTGTTACCGATTGAGAAATATCTGTAAGCTAGCCGCCTCCGGATAAATAAAAATGTCAGCGTATATTACGCTGACATTTTTGTTTGTACTGTTGTTTGCTGTGGTTTGTTGCAAGCTCTTAACGGCTTAACGCTTGGTCAGCTGCTTGCTGTTCAAGTAAGGCAGGATATGCGGGCGAGATTCGCCAGACAGCTTTTGAGTGATCTGTTGTGACCAACTGATCTGCTTTTGGTTGCTTGAACGGCTTGCGTAGTAGCTCTGCATTGAATCATCGTAGCTGGCAATGTCATCTAGGCTCAGCGGTTGGTATTGGTTTTCGTGCATAATTACGTGAGCAGGAAGGCGAGGCTTAACCTCTGGTTGTTGTGCCGGGTGACCTAAGCACATTCCGAACAATACGGCGGTGTGTTGTGGCAGTTCTAGCAGTTCATCCACTTGTTGTGCGCTGTTACGTAACCCGCCAATGTATACGCCACCTAAACCTAGAGACTCAGCAGCCAACATGCAGTTTTGCGCCATGATGCCAGAATCTACCGCGCCAATTAGGGTCAGTTCAGTAAAGTCGGTTTTCACTTCAGGGTTGATTTGAGCGTGGCGCTGATAGTCGATACAGAACACTAAAAACTCAGCCGCATTCTCAACGTAAGCTTGGTTACCTGCGTATTCTGCTAGCAGTTTACGCTTCTCTGTGTCTGTCACTCTCACGATAGAAACAGCCTGCAGTAAGCTCGATGATGAAGCCGCGAGACCAGCCTGAATAATCACATCAAGTTGTGCTTTTTCAATCGGTTGATTTGTATATTGACGAATGGAGCGGTGCCCCAGAATAGTTTCAATCGTGCTGTTCATAACTCTCAGACAGTCCTTGTGATGATGGCGTAGAGAATCACAATAACGACAATTACCATGAGCGTAAAGAGTGTTTGAGCCTTTCTGGTTGACATATTTCAGCAGCGCCAGCCCAGTTTTTGAGATTCTATTTATAATCGATTAATGCCAGCTGCTATGCCGCTGGCATTTTATTATTGAGTGAAACTTGCTTCGAAATAGGCACTAAATGCTCAGAACTGTCGGATAAAATAGGGCATACTGGACTGAATGTATAAACCCAAGAAATTAACCACGCGCATGAATCTAATCTGCCTCAACGACCCTTTTTCTCTTCCTAATGGTCAAGTGATCAAAAATCGCCTGTTCAAATCGGCAATGAGTGAACAGCTAGGTGATAAACACCATAACCCTAAGCAAGGTTTAGTCACGCTCTATCAGCGTTGGGCTCGAGGAGGAATTGGCCTATCCATGACGGGTAACGTGATGGTCGATAGAGGCGCGCTTGGTGAGCCTAAAAACGTGGTGTTAGATGAGCAAAGTGACTTAAGCGTATTTCGTGAGTGGGCGAAGGCTGGAACACAAAATGGTTCGCAGATATGGATGCAATTGAACCACCCAGGAAAGCAAATCCCTAAATTCTTATGTGATAGCCCGGTTGCGCCTTCGGCTATCTCTTTAGAGCGTGGATTAGAAAAAGGTTTCAATACGCCACGAGCTCTGACTGAGACGGAAATAATCGCAATCATTGATAAATTTGCGCTGAGTGCAAAGCTATCAAAACAAGCGGGTTTTACCGGTGTGCAGATCCACGGTGCTCATGGTTATCTCGTGAGTCAGTTTTTGTCTTCAAGACATAATCAACGCCAAGACAAATGGGGTGGCTCACTCGAAAACAGACTTCGTTTCGTGCTTGAGGTTTATCGCGCGATTCGAAAAGAGGTCGGTGACGATTTCCCTGTCGGAATTAAGCTCAATAGTGCTGATTTCATGAAAGGTGGCTTCACTGAAGAAGAGTCGATGCAGGTTGTGCAAACACTGAGTGATAACGGTATCGACCTGATTGAGATCTCCGGCGGCACCTATGAAAGTCCATCAATGATGGGTTCGAAAAGCAAAGCTGAACCAATCAAGGCCAGCACGGTAAAACGTGAAGCGTATTTTATGGATTACATGGTGAAGGCGAGAAAACTCGTCAGCACTCCGCTGGTGGTCACGGGTGGTTTTCGAACTGCGCAAGCAATGAATGAAGCATTAAACTCCTCGGCGACCGATTTTATTGGTATTGCGCGCACAATGGCGGTTGATCCTGATTTCCCAAACAAGTTAATTGAAAACCCTAGCCACGGCATGCCGCTAACGGTGCCAACCACAGGAAAACCCGCATTAGACAAAGTGGCGATGGTCGGGCTGGTTTGGTATGAACATCAGATGTGGCGCATTGCCTCTGGCAAGAACGCCGACCCAAAACTAAGCGCACTCGGTGTGGTGTTAAAAACAATTTTCAGCGCTGGTTGGCACGCTTTCAAAAAGCGCAGAGCGTAAGCAGTCATGGATTGTTAAAGCAGAACTTTGAGGAATTGAAGTTCTGCTTTTTTGTTTGTCTCCTTTTAAGTTCTCGATAAATACATCGCAGAGCACCCTCAGCCAGCTTAGCTGTGGTACTAATCTAATACCAACATGAGCATTGGTTATAGTGTTCATAAGTGGCAAATCAGAGTAGACCAACTAGGATGAATTGAATTAAACCCTACAATTAATTCAACAACATGGTAGTTGCTATGAAGAAAATAACCCTCTTATCTGTCGCGATCTTATCCAGTCTCTCTTTCTCATCTTTTGCTAAAGATTGTGATCCCAACTTGCTGCCTTCTTGGAAGGACAGCGAGAGCAAATCCGCTATCGTCGACTTTGTTGGGCAAGCCACTAAAGCTGAGTCTGATACGTTCGTGGCAATTGAAGATCGCATTGCCGTGTTCGATAACGACGGTACGCTTTGGTCGGAAAAGCCTTATTACTTCCAATTAGCCTTTGCACTAGATCGTGTAAAAGAGATGGCGCCTGATCACCCTGAATGGAAAACCGAAGCACCGTTTAAGTTTGTACTCGAAGATGATATTGAGAGCGTTCTGGGCAGCGGTGAAGAAGGGCTATTGAAAATCATCATGGCGACACATTCTGGTATGACTGTTGAGCAATACCAGCAAGACGTTGAGCAATGGCTGACGGTAACAAAAGATAAACGCTTCAACAAAGCCTACACAGACCTTACTTATCAGCCAATGAAAGAGATGCTGACTTACCTGCAAGAGCATGACTTTAAGACTTATATTGTGTCGGGCGGAGGCGTTGATTTCATGAGAGCGTGGGCTCCACAAGCTTATAATATTCCTACAGAGCAAATCATCGGTAGCGCGCTTAAATACAACTACAGCTACAACGATGGTAAGCCAACCGTTACTAAAGACTCGTCCATTTTGACCATTGATGACAAAGCCGGAAAGGTCACTAACATTCAGCATATTATCGGCAAGAAACCTATTCTAGCGGTCGGCAACTCAGACGGTGACCAAGCGATGATGCAATGGGCTACGAGCCAACCCAACTCAATGGCGATGATTGTTCATCACACTGATGCTGAGCGCGAGTGGCAGTACGATCGTGAGTCTCACGTTGGCAAGCTTGATAAAGTGCTAGATGAGGCGAATTCCAGAGAGGATTGGACACTGATCGACATGAAATCCGATTGGTGTGAGGTGTACTAACGCCAAGTATACCCTTGGTCAAAACTTCAAAGGCTCGGATTTTAAATTCGAGCCTTTTTTGTGAGCGGAGGTTTTTGGAATGAATGGTTTGAAAGGAATAAGGTGTTATGGGTTCGCTTTAAGCAAGAACGTACTATAAATTTTCAATGCATGACGGTTTAATCGAGTTAGTCGGAAATTAAAGGAATAGCAAAATGAAAACGATCGGTTTGCTCGGCGGTATGAGTTGGGAGTCGACAGTGAGCTACTACAAATCCATCAACGAGGGCGTTAAAGCCACACTCGGCGGGCTAAATTCTGCAAAGGTTTGTATGTACAGCGTGAACTTCGATGAGATAGAAAAGCTTCAACATCAAGGTCGCTGGGCTGAGACGGCGGATATCTTATCGGACGCGGCTTTATCGGTAGAGAAAGCCGGAGCGGACTTCATCCTGATCTGTACCAATACCATGCATAAGGTCGTTCCTGAGATCGAAGAGAAGATCACTATTCCTATCTTGCACATCGCTGATACCACAGCGCAGAAACTGCTGGAACAAGGAGTGAAGAAAGTCGGATTACTCGGCACGGCTTTCACGATGGAACAAGATTTCTATAAAGGCCGCCTGACTAACAAATTCGGTATCGATGTGGTGATTCCTGATGAGAGTGACCGAGAGAAAGTCCACAACATCATTTATCAAGAGCTGTGTCGAGGCCAAGTAAAAGAAGAATCTCGAGATGTATACCGTCAAATCATTGAGAAGCTAGGCCAACAAGGTGCAGAAGCCGTTATTCTGGGCTGTACTGAAATCGCCCTCCTGATTCAGCAGCAACACACTGATGTTCCCTTGTTTGATACCACAGCCATTCATGCAGAAGCGGCTGTACGTTTGGCGACGAGTGACTAACTTCTAGTTCTTATTCTTAGTTCCATAGCTGTCCTATTTTCGCTCTTGTACGATTTTCATTCGTTGAAGTGAAAGTTTTTTGTACAAAAGCAGGTCGTTAGTTAAAGAAGCGATGCTTTGTTCATTAACCAAGGCCTTATCGGTAGGTAAGGTTTTAGTTAATGATTGAGGTATCCGCGCTTTTAAGCACTATGCTTTAGTCATGACCGAAAGAGGATTTATTATGAAATGGCTTATCTTATCTGTAACGCTATTGTTCGTGGCAGGATGCCAATCGACAGGCTCTGACACGTCTTCACATGATCAAATGAATCGAGTTCATTCTGGTGGTTGTAGCAGCTAATCCTTTTTTGAAAATACTTTTTAGCTGCTGTTATTATCATTTCTGTCACTGTTCTTATAAAGAACTCACTTCTACAAAGCCTTGCGATTACGTGAGGCTTTCTTCTATGTAAAACAACGCATCCCTGCCGATTTATGTTGTAAATTTGTGAATCTGAATTGTCTATATTCTATGCTGTGTACTGGATCTCATTTGTTATTTGACTCCCTTGCTAAGGTTAATAATGAATGCGTAATACCAATCACTTTACTCAACTTAAGAGGTTTCTATGCTAGGTGAAAATCATTCTCTTGTTCACGAATTTCCTGAAATGAAAGATAAAATTGCTGAGCTTGTTAAAACTGACGATGGCTTTGCAGCAGACATGAAGACGTACGACAACCTTGATAAAGAGATTCGTAAGCTTGAGCTGAAAGATTCACCCATTGATGACGGCTCGATGCACCAACTGAAACATGATCGTTCTGTACTGAAAGATGCACTGCATGCACGTTTAACTGGCTAGTGAGTTGGTAATTTTGCTGACTAGCTAAATGGCGAATTGCAGACTTAGACAAAAAACTCCTTCGGGAGTTTTTTTCGTTTTGGCTCAATAGCATCATCACAATTCAACTGAGTTAATACGTTGTATTGTTATGTGAATGACGCATAATGAGGGTTACTGGCACACGATTTTTAAGATTTTATTGGTAATCTCATGAATATTGAACACCTCAAATTGTTTGTTCGTTTAGCTTCCACACATAACATCAGCATGGCTGGGCAAGAGCTTGGTTTGTCTCCTGCTGTTGCAAGCTCGCACATCAGTAAACTGGAAGACAATTTAGGCGTTCGCTTGGTGCATAGAACCACTCGTAAGGTCTCTTTAACCGAAGAGGGGGAAGCATTCTTACCTCATGCTGAAGAAGTGTTATCGAGCGTCGATGCAGCCAAATCGGCGGTCGGTGTGGGTTGTGATTCTCCAACCGGAACGCTGCGAGTTACCGCATCTGCGTCTTTTGGACGTTTGCATCTTGTGCCTGCTTTGCCTGGATTCTTAGAGCGCTACCCTGGGTTAAAAGTCGATCTCAGGTTATCTGATTCGATGGTGGATGTTGTTGAGGGTGGCTTTGATATCGCAATTCGTATCTCGGAGCTGAAAGACTCGACACTGATCGCCCGAAAATTAGCGACAGACAAACGCATTGTGTGTGCATCGCCTGATTACTTAATCAAATACGGTAAGCCAGCCACACCTCAAGATCTTAACGATCATCAGTGTATTAGCCTAATTGGTTTAGAAAACTGGACCTTCAATACTGAAAGTGGGCCTAAGACGATTAAAGCATTGGGATCGTTCAGGGCAGATAACGGAGAAGCACTGCGTGACGCAGCCTCTGGTGGAATGGGTATCACGGTGACGTCGAATTGGTGTGCGTATGAGCAACTGAAAAGCGGTCAACTGATTCAAATATTAGAAGATTACCCATCAACCTCTGAGCCTGCGATTTGGGCGGTGTACCCAAGCACAAGGTTACTTGCGCCAAAGGTGAGAGCCTTCATTGACTACTTCTCTGAATATTATGGCAACCCGCCGTATTGGGAACAAACGTAGAGACAAACGTTGTACGAAAAAGCCCTGTGTTTCTAACTTAATTGATTAGAAAATCAGGGCTTTTTTATTGAGATTTGCAAATCAACTCAGCATGAGTCGTCGCAATTAAGAAAGTGTTGCTTTGATGATCTCTTCAATTTTAGCGACAACTTGCTGTGACTTATCACCGTATATCGCATCTGGGTGCGGGTTCGCAAACGTGTTGTTGTCGTTATCAAAGTATTGACCGCCCGCTTGTGCGAACTCATCAGACAATGATGCGCGAACTAGAATATCAGAACCGATGCTTAGGTCGCCGCCTGCAATGCCGTAAGCGTCTTTCACCATCTTGCTGCCTAATAGCGAAGCTGGGTTGACCGCAACCACCATTGGCCCTGTAGAGCCTAACTCTTTTGCCATTTCACGAGTCCACATAGTGATCGCAAGCTTGCTTTGTGCGTAAGCGTCACCATCAGACATTGGTTTCTTACCTTCTAGCGCTTCGATGTTCACTGCTGCTTGCGCGGCTGAAGACAGGTTCACAACTCGGCTAGATGCATCGAGTACAGGTAGCAGACGTTTAGTCAGATGGTATGGTGAAATGGTATTCACAACAAAACGAACATCTAAACCGTCTTTAGTGATTGGGTTCGGAGTGTTGAACACACCTGCGTTGTTAATCAGTACATCAATCTTATCACGCTCAGCAATTACTTTGTCAGCCAACGCATCCACATCAGCCAGAACAGACAAGTCTGCCACGTAACTTTGAATTTTCGCTTCCGCAGAGATAGCCACAAGTTGCTGCTCTACGTCTTTGAGTTTGCTTGGGTTACGTCCATGCAATAAAACGTGGTGACCTTGTTGAACAAGTACTTTTGCCGTTTCGAAGCCGATACCATCGGTAGAGCCTGTGATCAGAATAACTTTTTGCATGGAATAGATTCCTTATTAAAGCGCTGACATGGTGAGCGTTTTTAAATGTGTCGTTTCATTGAGGTAAAGAATAGCAACCTTTTATGAAGTTGATAATCAACCGGATTAATAAAACACTATTTAGTTTTTGTTGAAAATGGGGGAGTGAACAAAGCCTCAGTCCGTGCGAAGGAGACGATCAATCGAGTTCTTAGGTCGGAATAGCAGGCAATAAAAAAGCTTAGCGCGGGGGACGCTAAGCTTCGTTGTTAAGTATGTTCTTGAACCATGCTTAGGCTGGTGGGGTTAGCCTACTTGAGAAAAGCTCACTACCTTGCTTTGTAGTTTCTCTTTCAGGTAATCCGTCACCGCTTGCTGCTCGGATTCGCTCATGTATAAGCCAAGTTTGGTTCTGCGCCACAAGATGTCTTCATCAGTCATTGCCATCTCTTCATTGATCAAGTAATCGATTTCCACTTGATAAACGCCATGCGCCTCGCTTGAGAACTGGATGCCAAGGTCTGCTTCGCTATTTGCGCCTTCCAGTAGATTCCAAGTGTAAGTACCAAATTGAGTCACGTAGCGAAGCAATAGCGCGTCAGATGCCCAAGGGTATTTAGTGTGGATCATCTTCGCAAGTTGCTCTCTGCTGCAACTAAAGTTACCGCCTGGAAGCGTGTCGTTCGCTGTCCATGGTGCGCCCATGTTGGTTAGGTGTGGTTCTAGCTTGTTCAGTGCCGCTTCGCCGAGTTTACGATAAGTGGTCAACTTGCCACCGAAGATCGAAAGCAGTGGTGCTTGATCTAGCTCTGCGTCCAATTCCAATGTGTAGTCACGAGTGATCGCTTGTGGTGAATCAGATTCGTCGTCACAAAGCGGCCTTACGCCACTGTATGTCCAAACCACGTCTTCACGGCCAAGCTGTTTAACAAAGTGCTGGTTAACGATATCAATTAAGTAATCAACTTCTACATCGTCGATAGCCACTTCGCGAGGATCACCTTTGTATTCAAGGTCGGTTGTGCCGATGATCGAGAACTTATCTAGGTAAGGGATCATGAACACTATGCGGTTATCTTTGTTTTGTAGAATGTACGCTTGTGGTTCGTCATGAACACGCGGCACCACAATGTGTGATCCTTTGATTAGGCGAATATTACGAGGCGAAGCCTGCTCTAACCCATCATCAAAGAACTGCTTAACCCAAGGGCCTGCAGCGTTAACAAGCGCTCTTGCTTTGCGTTCAAAGCGTTGGTTTGTCATCACATCAAGGATCGTCACATGCCAAATACCACCTTCGCGGTGCGCTTTTTCAACACGGCAGTAGTTACGTACTTCTGCGTTGTTTTCTTTTGCTGCCAACACGTTGAGCAATACCATACGAGCATCATCAACCCAGCAATCTGAGTATTCGAAGCCTGTCTTCATTTCTGGTTTCAGTAGCCCTGATTTTGCTAGGTTGACTGTCTTACTTCCAGGAAGAGTGGTGCGCTTACCCAAGTTATCGTAAAGGAATAGGCCACAGCGAATCATCCAAGCTGGGCGTAAAAATGGTCGATGAGGTAAACGGAAACGCATTGGCTGAGCAACGTGAGGCGCTTTTCTTAACAAGACTTCACGTTCAGCGAGTGCTTCCGAAACTAAACGAAACTCATAATGTTCAAGGTAACGTAAGCCACCGTGGATTAGCTTTGAACTTGCAGAAGACGTCGCAGAGGCGAAATCATTTGCTTCGTATAAACCAACGTTTAGACCACGACCAGCAGCGTCTGCCGCGATACCCGCACCATTGATGCCGCCGCCAATAACGATTAAGTCTAGAGTTGAAGATGTACTATTGTTTGAATTAGTTTGTTGAGCACTCATGGTTTTGACCTCTTTCTGAGCGAACGAGCATTTTAGAACATAATTGAATCCTATATGAACTTTCGTTTGCGGTCATTTATTATTTTCGTTTATGCGCGTTTTATGTGATTTGGGCATAAAAAAACCTCTGCTTATGAAGGCAGAGGTTCAAATAAGTCTAATTCGAGCATAGAAGCGACAGTGACAGCGAGCAAGTTTTACTTTATTAACTTTTCTATAAATAATTGTGATTCATTTAAGAAAGTGGCGTCACTGAGCTCTTGTGTTTAGTTATTCGCTCATAGGACGAGCGGTATCGATCACTTCTAATGGTATTGCCGAATCTTTAAGGATGTTGAGAATCTCTTCCGGTGGCTGCTTATTAGTAAACACCATGTGCGCTTGAGAGATATTGCCGAGCTTAACCATGGCGTTACGGCCAAACTTAGTGTGGTCGACGGCTAAGAAGATGCTGCGACTGTTTTCGATGATGGCTTGTTTCACACGAACTTCGTGGTAATCAAAATCGAGCAGTGAGCCATCAAAGTCGATGCCGCTGATGCCTAAGATGCCGAAATCGAGGCGGAACTGCTTTACAAAGTCGAGTGTCGCTTCGCCAACAATACCGCCATCGCGGTTACGTACTTCACCGCCCGCCAAGATAACCTTGATCTCTGGGTTCGGAAGAAGGATGCTGGCAACGTTAATGTTGTTGGTGACGACTCTTAGCTGTTTGTGATTTTTATTGAGTGCACGTGCCACTGATTCTGGCGTGGTGCCGATATCAACGAACAGGGTTGCACCATCTGGGATGTGCTTAACCAGTTCGTCGGCGATCACGTCTTTTTCGTTGAAGTTAAGCGCTTTACGCGTGTTATAAGAGGTGTTTTCCGAGCTTAAAGGAATGGTTGCACCACCATGATAGCGACGAATTTTGTTGCTATCGGCAAGTTCATTGAGGTCTCGTCTGATGGTTTGTGGGCTGACATCGAACTTTTCAACGAGCTCTTCGGTGCTCACATATCCTTGTGTTTTTACCAGGTCTACAATCTGCTGGTGTCTTGGTATCTGCTTCACTTAACTTACCACTCCCTGCACGCTATGGGTTCTAGCGCGTCACAATCGAAAATATTAACTCGCGCTATTGTGCTCGAATTGATGAGGAGAGAGAAGTAATGATGGTAAGGAATTATGCCCAAACCGCAAAAACGTTGATCAAAACATGAAAAATTGGCTCCAAACGCAAAAAAGAGCACAAAATAGTGCTCTTTTTAGTTTCGTTTACTGAGGAACGAACAATTCAATCTATAAGAGAGTGATTATTCGAACGCTCGATTTTACTCTTCGTCGTCATCGTGCAGCTCAGACCAAACTTGTGCACATTTGATAGCACGCTTCCAACCTTTGTAACGGCGGTTACGCTTCTCTTCATCGTGGTGTGGCAAGAACGTACGGTCTAGTACTGCTTTGTCTTGAAGCTCATCGATGCTGTCCCAGAAACCAACTGCTAGACCAGCAAGGTATGCTGCTCCCAGAGCGGTAACTTCAGTTACTTCAGGACGGTGAACTTCTGTATCTAGCACGTCTGATTGGAATTGCATTAGGAAGTTGTTCGCTACTGCGCCGCCATCAACACGTAGGTTTGCTAGCTTGATGCCAGAGTCCGCTTGCATCGCATCCAATACGTCACGAGTTTGGTAAGCAATACCTTCCAGTGTTGCACGAATGATGTGGTTAGAGTTAACACCACGAGTCAGGCCAACAATCGTACCGCGAGCGTAAGCATCCCAGTATGGTGCGCCTAAACCAGTAAACGCAGGGACTACGTAAACGCCGTTTGAAGAATCTACTTTGGTTGCGAAGTACTCAGAGTCTTCTGCGCCAGCCAGTAGCTTCATTTCATCACGTAGCCATTGGATTGATGCGCCGCCCATGAATACTGCACCTTCCAGTGCGTATGCAGGTTCGCCTTTAGGGCCACATGCCAGTGTGGTTAGAAGGCCGTTTTTCGATGTGACTTTCTCTTGGCCTGTGTTCATCAGTAGGAAACAGCCCGTGCCGTATGTGTTTTTCGCTTGACCAGCTTCAACACACATTTGACCGTAAAGCGCTGCTTGTTGGTCACCCGCAATACCAGCGATTGGAATACGAGTACCGCCTTTACCACCAAGGTTCGTTTGGCCGTAAACTTCAGAAGAGCGTTTCACTTCAGGCATCATTGATGCTGGAATACCCATCTCGTCTAGTAGCTTGCTGTCCCAGCATAGGTCGTTGATGTTAAACAACATAGTACGTGACGCGTTAGTGTAATCCGTAACGTGAACACGTCCTTGAGTCATCTTCCAAACCAACCAAGTATCAACCGTACCGAACAGTAGTTTGCCAGTTTCAGCGTCTTCGCGAGCGCCTTCAACGTTGTCTAGAATCCATTTTACTTTGGTACCTGAGAAATACGGGTCAAGGACTAAGCCAGTATTGTCACGTACGTAGTCTTCTAGGCCACGTGCTTTTAGGTCTTCACAGATGTCTGCTGTACGGCGACACTGCCATACGATTGCGTTATAAACCGGCTTACCCGTTTCTTTGTTCCAAACAATGGTGGTTTCACGTTGGTTAGTGATACCAATGCCCGCTAGCTCATCGCTGCGGATGCCTGCTTTAGCAAGCGCTTCAACCAATGTAGAGCTTTGAGTTGCCCAGATTTCCATTGGATCATGCTCAACCCAACCGGCTTTAGGATAAATCTGAGTAAATTCGCGTTGAGAAGA
The DNA here is from genome assembly GCF_041467715.1 of Vibrio sp. 10N.247.311.14. Lineage (NCBI taxonomy): Bacteria > Pseudomonadati > Pseudomonadota > Gammaproteobacteria > Vibrionales > Vibrionaceae > Vibrio > Vibrio sp. 10N.247.311.14. The sequence goes on along the minus strand of NZ_JBFSVE010000056.1, from coordinate 1,463 downwards.
GCTTACGATGTTTGCATCGTGGTCGAGGATTACAGCGCGAGAACTTGTGGTGCCTTGGTCTAGGGCAACAATGTATTTTTGCTCGGTCATGGTAAGAATCCTTTTTCTTTCGTTATTTATATTTTAGTAAATGTAAGGTCGCTTAGGGATTAAGCTTGAGCTTGTTCAGCTTCTTGTTCTGTTTCACATTGGTTTGGAATTGTGCAGCCTTGGCCTTCTACTGGTAGGTAAGCACCGATAACACGTGGGTACAACCAACCCCCAAAACACGCACCAGCAATTGGAGCAAGAATTGGAACGATGAAGTAAGGAATATCACGTGCACCGCTTAGTGCGAAATCCCAACCTGCAAAGTAAGCGAACAGTTTTGGTCCGAAGTCACGAGCAGGGTTCATTGCAAAGCCCGTCAGTGGACCTAAAGAACCACCGATAACCGCGATAAGAATACCGATCAGTAGAGGGTTCATTGCACCGCGAGATGCGCCGTTGTTCTCATCACCTAACGCTAAAATGGCAAACATCAACACTGCAGTAATCACGAATTCCACAGCAAAAGCGCCGAAGAAAGAAAGTGAAGCATGTGGGTAAGTCGAGAAGATACCAGCAGTTGATAGTGCGTCTTGGCTGCTACGAACGAAGTTATGTGCGATTTCGTAGTCAGTAAATAGGTTGCTGTACAGGCTGTAAACCAATGCTGCAGAGCAGAAAGCGCCAAGCAGTTGCGAAATGATGTAAGGCACCACTTTTGCTTTATCAAAGCCATGGAACATGGCCAGTGCAATCGTTACGGCTGGGTTGATGTGTGCGCCTGAAACGCCGGCAGTACAGTAAATTGCAATCGCAACACCGAAGCCCCAGATGATGCTGATTTCCCATTGTCCGAATGTCGCACCAGTTAATACCAGAGCGGCCACACAGCCAACGCCAAAGAATATGAGTAATCCTGTACCGATAAATTCAGCCAAGCATTGCCCAAATAAAGAAGGGTGTTTGTTTGTTGTCATGTTCGAGTCCTTTTTAGTTTTGCTTATCTAGCACGTGTATTGTGCATATATTTGCGAACTCGAAAATAAACGAACATTAAAAGTGAGCGTTTGAGCATAAAATTGTTAATTAAAGTCACTTGAAATGTTAATCCGAACACTTTTGCTCGAAAAAGATGCTCGCATGAACGTCATTGCTCGAATTGATAGGTTGCGAAGCCGCTCAAACTACCTATATGTAAATGAATGCGCAACTGGTACGAGGAGTTTATGTTTGAATTTGTGATGCTACTTCGTGAGTGGCGGATTATTAGACTTAATTAGGGAGGGCTGTGTGATGTTTTTGCTATGTAACAAGGGAGTTAACAAATGAGCTTATATGCATAAATGAATAAACTGCCAACTATGTTGTAGTTTGGCAGTTTTCATTGTGCGCCGAGCATGGCGTTGATCTAGGAGGTGAAAGTCCTCTACGGGCTC
>NZ_JBFSVE010000055.1:0-37054 GCF_041467715.1 Vibrio sp. 10N.247.311.14 | reverse complement strand
TAGCGCCGATGGTAGTGTGGGGCTTCCCCATGTGAGAGTAGGACATCGCCAGGCTTTAAATTTGAACACTTGTCAGCGACGACAAGTATTCCACTGCGGAGTGGTAGTTCAGTTGGTTAGAATACCGGCCTGTCACGCCGGGGGTCGCGGGTTCGAGTCCCGTCCACTCCGCCACTTATTCGATAACCTCGCCTAGTGCGAGGTTTTTTCGAATCTGAAGTAATGAAAGTTTTAGGGGTGTAGCTCCAATTGGCAGAGCAGCGGATTCCAAATCCGCGTGTTGGGAGTTCGAATCTCTCCACCCCTGCCATATACGAAGCCTCAGCAGAAATGCTGAGGCTTTTTTGCATCTATTGCTTCTACGAAGCAATGTCGTGAGCTGGAATGCCAGCCTGCCGGCTCAGTCCACCCCTGTCATATATAAGGCTCCAGACTACGCGTCCCGGCAGAAATGTTGGAGCCTTTTTACTAGCTTTTACTTATTAATGGTTTCACTTAATTCTTCTAGTTTGGATATGCTGATATTAGAACCATAATGCTTCCTTAATATCTGAATAGCTAGTCGAAGGGGGAGGTCTTTTAGCTTTCTATATGTGGAATATTTAAGCTGATATTTCTTACCTTAGATTATATTTGACCTTAGAAAGGTAAGTGCTCACTTATCCCAGCCTCTTTTATAAACAATCAACAGCACAATCCACACTTCTTTATGAGAATTGTTCTCAATAATTTGTTACATTTTGGTCGTTATTACTAAAAGGCAACAAATATGGATATCTCCCGTCGTAAGTTTATTCAATCATCTCTCGCTATATCAGCACTCACTGTTCTACCCGCTTGCTCAATTAACCAGTCAGTTGATGAGCAAGGCAAGTATGTTTATGACCTAACGGCAGAGCCTTCAACCGCTGAACTCGTGACTGGGTTTGAGACTGATATTCTGGGCCTTAATGGTCAGATTCCAGCGCCAACGATTCGATGTCGACAGGGTGAAAAGGTCACGATCCGCTTTACGAATAAGCTATCAGAGCCGACGACTATTCATTGGCATGGTTTAAGAATTCCTATCGAAATGGACGGTGTTCCCTTCTTAAGTCAACCACCGATCATGCCTGGTGAAACATTCATTTATGAATTTACGCCACCAGATGCTGGTACGTTTTGGTATCACCCACATATGAACAGTGTTAAACAGCTTGGTATGGGCTTGGTTGGTCTAATTATCGTTGAGGAGAGCATCCCAGTACAGTTTGATGAAGAACACGCACTGATGCTTAAGCATTGGCATATCGACAAGCAAGGTCAATGGAAAGACTTAATGATTCCACGACTAAGTGCTCGTATGGGTACTCCAGGAGAGTGGAGTAGCGTCAATGGTGTTCATGAACCTGTATACCAATTAAAGCAGCATGCAACGACTCGACTGCGTATCGCGAATGTCGATAATACGATCACTTATCCTATTGCTATCGAAGGGGCTGAGGCATGGGTGATTGCCATTGATGGTAATCCTGTAAAGACGCCATATAAACTGACTCAACATAAAATCGGCCCAGGGATGCGCGTGGATATTGGACTGATAGCGCCCAAAGTAGGCGAGCGAGTTAATGTTCTTCAAATGAAGGGCCGCTTTCCTTTCTCTTTATGTGAGTTAGAGGTAGTAGATTCCCCCCTTACTGAAGGGCGTTTATTGCCATTGTTGTCTCTTAACCCTGTACCTAATCTAGATCTTGCTAATGCTGAAGAGATCGATTTTGTGTTCGAGTGGGAAGGTGCGGTATCACCAGTTTCTAAAGATGGGAAATCGATGCCTAAGTTTTGGCTTACTAATAAAAGAGCATGGGAAGGAATGAGCAAAGACAATATTCCTGAACCGTTGACGACTTTAGAGTTAGGTAAGACTTACATATTCGATCTAAAGAACGTCACCCAATACCATCACCCGATCCATATTCACGGTCATACATTCACTGTATTGGAACTTGATGGGAAGAAAGTTGAAGAGCCTTTCCATACTGATACAGTGTTACTTGGAAAAAACGGCCGAGCTAAAGCTGCATTTGTTGCAGATAACCCTGGACGCTGGATGTACCACTGTCATGTTATAGAACACATGAAAACGGGTTTAATGGGATACATTGAAGTTAAGTGACACCTGTAACGTTTAATATTTGCGCATGCATTCTTAGTTTCTACCCTCGCTTTTATCGGCGTTAAAGCTAGAATATAGGGATTATTGTTTGGGAGGATTCATGGGTCAGTTATCTATTCTAGGTTTTATCGCCATCGGTGGCGCGTTTGGTGCTTGTTCACGTTACTTGATTTCAGAGTTATGCGTTGTGATGTTAGGACGTGGTTTTCCTTACGGTACGCTGACCGTTAACGTGATTGGCTCTTTGATTATGGGATTGCTCATCGCCGCGTTTGAAAACGAGATGGTCGCGACGGAACCGTGGAGACAAATTATCGGTCTTGGTTTCCTAGGAGCACTGACTACATTTTCTACGTTTTCTATGGATAACGTACTTCTTATGCAGCAGGGCGCTTTCTTTAAGATGGGACTCAATGTGCTACTCAACGTGGTACTCAGTATTTCAGCCGCATGGATCGGCTTCCAACTTTTGATAAAGTCTTAAAACTTTCTTACGATTTGTTAACAACTCGGCTTGGTTTATCCAAGCCGTTTTTATATACTCGATCGAACTTGTCGGAGTGCCATATGGCTGAGACCGTTAACTCGGGATCCGTTGAACCTGATCAGGCTAATACCTGCGAAGGGAACAAGAGTAGATATCTAACTAGAATCCTTCTAGAGATCTATCTCCAGATCACAACTGTATTTCTTACCGTGATCCCTCTTGTAGCATCTAATCCGTCAAGCATTTTTATCCCTATAAATAATGGCTAAAAGCCAAGGAAAAATGCTATGTCGACTCGTAAACAAGCAAGACTGGAAGCGAAGAATTTCATTGATTCTTTATCCGTACAACCCTATCCAAACTCAAAAAAAGCTTACATCCAAGGATCTCGAGAGGACATTCAAGTCCCTGTCCGAGAAATATCACTCGCTGATAGCCTTGTTGGTGGTACCAAAAAAGAGCCTGTATTCGAACCTAATGTACCCATTCAAGTTTACGATACCTCAGGTGTTTACACAGACCCTACACATCAAATAGACCTGTATAGCGGTCTTCCTAAGTTGCGAGAGCAATGGATTGAAGAGCGTGGTGATACGGAACTGTTAGACGACGTAAGCTCTGTTTACACCAAAGAACGTTTAGAAGATGAAACTCTAGACGACCTTCGCTACGGCAACCTGCCTAGAATTCGTCGCGCAACAGACAACCAATGTGTTACTCAGTTGCACTATGCTCGTCAGGGTATTATCACACCTGAAATGGAGTACATTGCCATACGTGAGAACATGGGACGTCAGAAGTTCGCTGATGAGCAGCTTAACCATCAACACCCTGGCCATAATTTTGGCGCAAACCTACCGAAAGAGATCACTCCTGAGTTCGTGCGTAAAGAGGTTGCTGAAGGTCGAGCTATTATCCCTTCAAACATTAACCACCCAGAATCAGAACCGATGATTATTGGTAGAAACTTCTTAGTGAAGGTGAACGCCAATATCGGTAACTCTTCAGTAAGCTCTTCGATTGAAGAAGAAGTTGAGAAGCTAGTCTGGTCGACTCGCTGGGGTGGCGATACCGTGATGGACCTTTCCACCGGCCGTAATATCCACGAGACTCGCGAATGGATCCTACGTAATAGCCCAGTACCAATTGGTACGGTTCCCATGTATCAGGCGCTTGAAAAAGTGAATGGCGTTGCGGAAGACCTTAACTGGGAAGTAATGCGTGATACCTTGATTGAACAAGCAGAGCAGGGTGTTGATTACTTCACTATCCACGCAGGCTTACTGCTTCGTTACGTACCAATGACGGCTAAGCGTGTGACAGGTATTGTTTCTCGTGGTGGCTCTATTATCGCGAAATGGTGTCTTGCACATCACCAAGAAAGCTTCCTATACACACACTTCCGCGAGATCTGTGAGATCTGTGCGAAGTACGATGTGGCTTTGTCACTAGGTGACGGCCTACGTCCTGGCTCTATTGCAGATGCCAATGATGAGGCTCAGTTCTCGGAGTTACGTACTCTAGGTGAGTTAACTAAAGTGGCTTGGGAATACGATGTTCAGGTGATCATTGAAGGTCCTGGACATGTACCTATGCATCTTATTAAAGAGAACATGGATGAGCAGTTAGAGCACTGCCATGAAGCGCCTTTCTATACGTTAGGCCCGCTGACCACTGATATTGCACCGGGTTATGACCACATTACCTCTGGTATTGGCGCGGCGATGATTGGTTGGTACGGCTGTGCGATGCTTTGTTATGTAACACCTAAAGAGCATTTGGGCTTACCAAATAAAGAAGATGTGAAGACTGGCTTGATTACTTACAAGCTGGCAGCACATGCAGCAGACTTGGCAAAAGGGCATCCGGGCGCACAAATCCGAGATAATGCATTATCTAAAGCTCGTTTTGAATTCCGTTGGGAAGACCAATTTAATCTAGCTTTAGATCCAGAAACAGCCCGTTCTTTCCATGATGAAACTCTGCCACAAGAGTCGGGCAAGGTTGCTCACTTCTGCTCAATGTGTGGACCTAAATTCTGCTCGATGAAGATTTCTCAAGAAGTTCGAGAGTATGCGAAAGACACCGAACAAGTAGCCGCGGATCAGGCTATCGAGATTAAGATGCTAGATAACCCGTTGGAAGGGATGCGTCAAAAATCACAAGAGTTCCGTGATACTGGCTCTGAACTTTATCATCCTGCAGTAGCCGCAAAAGAAGCTCAATTAGAGGAATAATGACAGTGAAGATACTCATCCCATCTCAAAATATTGAGTTAACGGGAGAGGTGCAGAACTGTCTATTGGTTGCTAAGCGACAAGGCTTGGCAACTGATGCGGTTGATTTGGGTGTAAGCCCAACTCAATACTTCTCTATCGTTGATTCTCAGCAGGCGTTATCTATTGGCTTCGCTCATGATGTTGATTCATTGGCAGAGTGTAAGTTAGCGGAACTGAACCATGTTGTTGATTACAGTAATTCAGTCGCGTTAACTGACGTTTGTGATGCCTTTACAGAAACTCCGAATACCATCTATATCGGTGTCTCAGATGATTCAGCTGTACTGGATATCTGGTCACACCTAGATGCTAATCGTGTCATCAAGAATGACACTACAGTTCATCAGGAGTTAGATGATCGCGGCCACTTTGCTTGGTTACTTACTTTGTTGGCGCTGGAATTCCCATTAGAAGACGCACTAGTTTTAGCTCGCGCAGCGTCCAATGTTTCACGTGGAACATGGCCAGCACATTACCAAAACTTTCCAATTCCAGCTCTTGAAGATCAACGATTGGACATAAGCGTAGGTTGGGCTAACCAAGGGACATCACTTTCTTTTCCTGAGTTGAGTAAGAGTAGCCTCGGTTTATACCCAGTAGTTGATGATGTTGAGTGGATCGAAAGATTGCTCAAGCTTGGAATCAACACTGTCCAACTACGTATTAAGAATCCACAGCAAGCGGATTTAGAACAACAAGTCGCACGATCTATCGAGCTTGGTCGTGAGTATAACGCTCAGGTTTTTATCAATGACTATTGGCAATTAGCACTCAAGCATGATGCTTTTGGTGTTCATTTAGGTCAAGAGGACATCGAAGAATCCAACCTATCTCAACTGAGCCAAGCTGGTATTAAGATCGGTCTATCGACTCATGGTTATTACGAGTTGCTACGTATTGTGCAAATCAACCCAAGTTATATTGCGCTGGGGCATATTTTCCCAACCACCACTAAGCAGATGCCATCGAAGCCTCAAGGGCTTGTGCGTTTATCTCTCTATCAGCAGCTGATTGATACTATCCCATACACAGAAGAACTGACCGGTTATCCGACGGTTGCGATTGGTGGAATTGACCAGTCGACTGCTGCACAGGTGTGGAGGTGTGGGGTATCGAGCCTTGCTGTTGTGCGTGCGATTACGTTAGCCGAAGACCCAAAACAAGTGATTGAGTTCTTCGAAGCATTAATGGCTGACAGTTCTACAAGTGCTGCTAATGAGGTAACTCAGGAGCTAAGTCATGCTGAGTGATTTCGAATTCATTCGTTATCAACGACAACTCGCACTACCTGAAGTGGGTGAGCAAGGGCAACGAAATTTATTAGACAGCCATGTGTTGGTCATCGGTTGTGGTGGCTTAGGCAATGCAGCAGCTCTCTATCTTGCGGCTTCCGGTATCGGGAAAATAGTATTGGTTGATGATGACTGTGTGGATTCGTCTAACCTGCAACGACAGGTAGCGTTCAAGGAAAGTCAGTTAGGTTCACCTAAGGTTGAAGCTCTGAAGCAACAACTGAGCGAGCTTAATGGTCGAAGCCAAGTGAGAACCATCAATAAGCGAATGACTCAAAGCCAGCTTGAGCTTGAGGTGATGCTCGCTGATTTGGTGTTGGATTGTACTGATAACTTTGAGTCACGCCAACAGGTTAACCAAGCATGTTTCGGCAGTAGTACGCCTTTGATTTCTGGTTCTGCGATCGGCTGGAAAGGTCAGTTTATTGTTTTTGATTATCAGAAGCAGAAAGGGTGCTATCACTGTTTGTTCCCGTTCAGTCATCATCCACAAACGACACGTTGTAGCGATAGCGGCATCATCGGCCCAGTCGTTGGCACTATAGGTAACCTCCAAGCACTGGCTGCTATTCAACGCCTTAGCACTGGCGAGTTCCAAGTTGCAACACATCAACTCAAACTGTTTGATGGCCAGACGATGAACTGGCAAAACTTAAGTGTCACTCAAGATAGTGAATGCCCCGTTTGCTGCAAATCTACAGTTAACTATTTAGAAGAAGAAACCCAATGAGCAATATAACGATCTCTATCAATGAGCAACCAGAACAGGTCGCACAATCGTCGTCTCTAGCGGATATCATCCAAGCGCTCTCATTACCTGATCTAGGTTGTGTATTTGCAATCAATAATGCGGTTGTCCCGCGCAGCCAGTGGCAACAAACTGTCGTCAATGAAGGCGATGCTATTTCTCTTTTCCAAGCCATTGCAGGAGGCTAACCATGTTAACTATCGCTGATAAAACGTTTCAATCACGACTCTTCACTGGAACCGGGAAGTTCGCAAACAAGCATTTGATGGCGAGTGCTATTGAAGCTTCAGGTTCGCAACTGGCAACCATGGCGTTGAAGAGAGTCGATATTCGCTCTGAGCAAGACGACATTTTACAACCAATCATTGATGCTGGCGTGAACTTGCTACCGAATACCTCTGGGGCGAAGAATGCAAAAGATGCCGTCTTTGCTGCGCATTTGGCTCGTGAAGCGCTAGGCACAAACTGGCTTAAACTGGAAATTCACCCAGATCCAAAGTACTTGATGCCAGACCCAATTGAGACGCTTAAAGCTGCTGAGCAACTGGTTAAAGATGGTTTTGTTGTGTTGCCTTACTGTCATGCCGATCCAGTATTGTGTAAACGCTTGGAAGAGGTGGGTTGCGCTGCGGTTATGCCGCTAGGTGCGCCGATTGGTTCAAATAAAGGTATCGCTTCGGCAGATTTCTTAGAGATCATTATCGACCAAGCGAACGTCCCTGTGATTGTTGACGCTGGTATTGGTGCGCCATCTCATGCTGCTCGTGCAATGGAAATGGGCGCGGATGCCGTGTTAGTTAATACTGCAATTGCGGCTTCTCAACAACCCGTTGATATGGCGATTGCTTTTAAACTGGCAGTTGAAGCTGGCCGTATGGCTTACCTTTCTGGTCTTGCTGGACAGGTGTCTCATGCGGTTGCTTCTAGTCCGCTAACTTCATTCCTAGACGAGTAGTGTCCTTATGACGTTTGTTGATCGATTTAAACAGCTCAACTGGGATGACATTGGTATGTCCATCTTGAGTAAAACGGCAGCGGATGTTGAGCGCGCTCTGAGTAAACCTAAACGCGACTTGGAAGACTTTAAGGCTCTGATCTCTCCGGCGGCAGAACCTTACTTAGAGCAGATGGCACAACAATCGTTGGCGCTAACTCGTAAGCGATTTGGTAATACAATGTCGCTGTATATTCCATTGTACCTCTCGAACCTATGTGCGAATGCGTGCACGTATTGTGGTTTCTCAATGGAGAACCGTATCAAGCGCCGCACGCTTACTTTGGATGAAATTGATGCCGAAAGTGCGGCTATCAAAAAGATGAAGTTCGATAGCGTTTTGTTGGTCACCGGTGAACATGAAACTAAGGTCGGGATGAATTACTTTCGACAGGTGTTGCCGAATATAAAAAAGCAATTTAACTACCTTGCGATGGAAGTACAGCCGCTTGATCAAAATGATTACGCAGAGCTTAAAACTCTCGGCCTAGATGCTGTTATGGTTTACCAAGAGACTTATCAGCCAAGAACTTACGCTGAGCACCATCTACGTGGCAATAAAATGGATTTTGAATACCGTCTTGAAACCCCAGATCGCCTAGCAAAGGCGGGGATAGATAAGATAGGTATTGGCGCTTTGATTGGATTGGAAGATTGGCGAAACGACTGCTTTTTTGTTGCTGCTCACTTAGATTACTTAGAGCGTACTTATTGGCAAACACGTTACTCAATTTCATTCCCACGTCTTCGTCCTTGTGAGGGTGGAGACTCTGGTGGTGGATTACAGCCTAAATCAATCATGAACGATAAACAGCTGGTTCAGCTTATCTGCGCATATCGACTCTTGAATCCTGAGGTCGAGTTATCCCTTTCGACCCGTGAATCGGCAACTTTCCGCGATAACGTGTTGCCTTTGGGAATCACCAGTATGTCGGCTGCGTCTAAAACCCAGCCTGGTGGTTATGCTTCTGATGAAGAAGAACTCGAGCAATTTGAAATAAGTGATGGGCGAAGTGCTGCCGATGTTGAGTCAATGATTCGTCAACGTGGTTTTGATCCTGTGTGGAGAGACTGGCACAGTGCTTACTCTGGTTAGCGAACACGCAGATTTATGTTCCACGTGAAACATCGACGAAGTTAAATCGACAAATAAAAACGGCTACCCTAAGGTGGCCGTTTTTCATTTCATTAAGTTTGAATTAGCTAAGCATTAAGCATTAAGCATTAAGCATTAAGCATTAAGCATTAAGCATTAAGCATGAGCAAGTGGAGTGGTTGATTGGCGTAACCATTCCAATGTATCACCTTCAACTAATGGGCTAACATCGTTCCATACTTTCTGGTGGTAATCATTAAGCCATGCAAGTTCAGGTCGTGTCAGTAAATCGACGTTGATGTTGCGCTTATCGATAGGGCAACGTGTTAGCGACTCAAACGTTAGTACTGAGAAGTCACCTTGAGTTGGCAGCTCAACCACCAGTTCTAGGTTTTCGATACGGATACCAAATTCATCAGCACGGTAGTAGCCCGGCTCGTTTGATAACACCATGCCTTCAACAAGAGGTACATCGATTAGCTTCTTAGAGATGCTTTGCGGACCTTCATGAACACTTAGGAAATGACCAACACCGTGACCAGTACCGTGGTCGTAGTCGAAGCCTTCTGCCCATAAGTGTTGGCGAGCTAGAATATCAAGTTGGAAACCACGAGTACCCTGTGGGAAACGTGCACGCGCGATACCGATGTGACCTTTAAGCGCTAACGTGAACTGCTGGATCATTTCGTCGCTTGGCTGGCCAATCGCGATAGTTCGAGTGATGTCGGTTGTACCATCTAGGTACTGACCGCCTGAATCGACTAGGTAAAGAGTATTCATCTCTAACTGACCTGGTTCAGGTTGGTTCTCGTGGTTGTAGTGACACATTGCTGCGTTGCCGCCTGCTGCTGAAATCGTGTCAAAACTTAGGTCCATCAGCGTTGGGTCTTGTTCGCGGAATGATTGAACTTTGTCTGCTAGCACAGCTTCATTGTGCAGATTACCTTGCGTGACTTCTGCATCAATCCAAGATAGGAACTTCGCCATCGCAACACCATCACGAATGTGACACGCTTTCATGCCGGCAATTTCAGTTTCATTCTTTGCTGCTTTTGGCATTAGGCATGGGTCTGCTGCTTCAATGATATGAGCACCAGAGTTTTGTAGAACCAGCGTGTACCAAGCGTTACTGGTACCTGAATCGACAGATACATTTTTGCCTTCCAAAGATTGAAGGCGTGCTTCAAGCTCTGATGGGTGAGATACGCGAATACCATTGCCAACGTGTGCTTCAAAGCCCGTAGGAATACGAGCTGGGTCTAGGAAGAAGTCGACGCTTTCATCGGCGTGGATGATCGCATTGGATAACACAACAGGTAGGCGAGATACGTCCAAGCCGCGAATGTTAAGCAACCAACAGATCGAATCGAGTTCCGTAAGGATAGCGGCATCAGCACCTTTGGCTTTTAGTAAGCCAGCAATCTCCGCACGTTTGCTTTCACTTGATTGGCCTACTGCGTCTGTTGCCATTAAGCGAACATCAGATACCACCGGCTCAGGACGATCAGACCAAAGCTCATCAATTGGATTCGAAGATAGTGTTGTTAGTTCAACTTTCTCTGCCAGTTTAGCTTGAGCGCCTTTCAACCAAGCAGCAGTGTGCATGCGTGGGTCGAATGCAACCTTGCTGCCTTGTGCTAGAGAACTGGTGATCCAATCTAAAGCCGGCTCTTCAATAAGGTGGCGATACTCAAATAACTCTGCTGGTACCTGCTTACGAACCTGAACCGTGTAGCGACCATCAACAAAAATAGCAGCGTTCTCACGAGTGATAACTGCCGCACCAGCAGAGCCAGTGAAACCTGTTAACCAGTGAAGTCGCTCGTTATGAGCAGGAACGTATTCACCTAGATATTCGTCTTCATGTGGAATGATAACGGCATCTAGGTTGTTTGTTTCAAGCCAAGCTCGAACCGCAGCAACGCGTTCAGCAGTGATATTGTGCATCTGTGTTTATCCTTATTGTTAGGGTCCTTGTTAACACTCACAGTCGATATACATGCGAGGGGACTTATTAGGTCAATAAGCTAGCGCTTTTGTTCGTTTGCTGCAAACGCTGTACGCCATTTTTATCTAAGGTGCAGAGTTTTTTCTTTGATGATATCTCGTAGCCAAGTTAACGCTGGGTCATTTTCTCTGTCACGGTGCCAAAACAGAGTGTATGCCATCGGTGGGAATTCCATCGGTAAAGGGACAACCACTAAGTCGAGTTGCTTGGCGACGAGGTAAGTAAAGTGGCTTGGTGCAGTAAACACAAAGTCGGTGTAGGTACATAGGCTTGCGGCGCTATTGAAGTCTGGAACAGAAATAGCGATATCACGTTGGTGACCAAGGTCGGCAAGCTTATAGTCGAGCAGCCAACGATCGTTACCATCACATCTTACTTGTACATGACGCTGTGCAAGGTAGGTTTCCAGATCCCATTTGCCATTCAGAGCGGGGTGGTTGCGTCTTAGCACACACATCTGCGCGTCACGGTAGATCTCTTGCTCGCAAATATCATCTGGCGGCAGCATAGTTAAACGTGCGTCGTTGATGTCGATGTCTTTACCTGTGAGTCCGATATCGAGCTCACCGAGCTGCAGCTTCTTAAAGGTTTGCTCCGTCCAAGCGTGGGTGTTGATATTCACCTTAGGGGCTTGTCGAAATATCGCTGGTAAAAAGTGGGGAAGAATAAGTGGGTAAACGCTCTCAACAGCCGCAATGTGAAAACTGTGGTCACTGTTGTTGGGAATGAAGGTCTCTGGTTGGGTGAGCACATCAAGTTGGTTGATCAGCGTTTCTAATCGAGGTTTGAGAAAGACCGCCTTTGGTGTTGGTCGCAGACCATGAGCACTTCGCGTGAAAAGGGGATCATTAAATTGCTCACGAAGTTTGGCCAATGACTTACTAACCGCTGACTGGCTTAGGCACAATCGGTGGGCGGTGCGAGTCACACTTAGCTCTTCCATCAGCACCTGCAAGCAAACTAATAGATTGAGGTCGAGGCGCGATAGTTTCTCAATATTCATATGAGTTTCCTATTTGGAATAATGCTAATGAGTATATGCCATTTTTGTTCATATCTTTAGTTGGTTATTATGCACCTAAATTAACTCATTCGGAGAATCTTGTGCCTTCTAACGCGCTTCCAACCCCTAGTAAACTGCAGGTTGCTTTATTGGCAATGTTGGTTTTATTTAGCCCTCTGGCTATTGATATCTACCTACCAGCTCTGCCACAAATTTCGACAGCGTTTCACGTGGAACATGCACTAGCACAAGATACGATTACCTGGTTTTTATTCGCCATGGGTGTCGGGCAATTATTTGCTGGCCCTTTGGCTGATAAGCTAGGACGTCGAACCGTTGCATTGGGAGGTGTTAGTATCTATGCATTGAGTGCTTGCTTGGCGTGGGCAGCTCAATCGATTGATATGATGCTAATGGCTCGGCTGCTACAAGGCTTAGGAGCTTGTGCGACTTCTGTAGCAGCCTTTGCAACGGTTCGCGATCTATTTGGCCCAGAGAAGAGTGGCCGTATGATCAGCTACCTTAATGGTGCAATCTGTTTTATTCCTGCTTTGGCACCCATTCTTGGCGCTTGGTTAACACATCAATTTGGTTGGCGCTCGAACTTTAGCTTTATGGCAGGCTTTGCTGTCGTTGTTGGCACTATCTTATTCTTACAAATGAAAGAGTCTAACCCTGCGACAGAAAAGGTTGCGGTATTCAAGCTTGAGCGATACTGGTCAGTATTGAAAACACCATCATTCCTTTTCCACGCAACCTTGTGTCTGATGGCGATGGCGGTTATCCTCGCTTATGTAACCTCTGCACCAGTTGTGTTGATGGAAAACCTAGGCCTGACCATGAAAGAGTTTACTTTCTGGTTTGGTGTTAATGCGGCCATCAACATTGCAGCTGCGTTTACTGCACCTAAATTTATGGACCGTTTTGGTACCTATAAAGCACTGGTGGTTGGTATCTCGACGCTGGGCTTAGCGGGTGTGATTATGTTGGTGCTTGCTGAGCACGCTACTCCAATCGCGTTCATGCTACCGATCTTCTTATCGTCAGTTGGCTTTGCTTGGATTCTTGGTGCTGCGGCAGGTAAAGCTCTAGAACCTTTCGGTGACCGTGCGGGTACAGCTGCTGCGCTGCTTGGCTTGTTCCAAATGAGCGGTTCAGGGCTTCTTGTGGGTACCATGCAACGTCTTGATTTAACGTCGCAAGTGATGATTGCTCTGCAAATGTTCCTGATTGTTCCTGCGTTATTAGTGCTTGCGAGCAAAGCGGGTAAGTCTTGGCACACGACGTTTGCTAAGGCATAAGTTACAAGGGTGACAAAATATACAAATGGCGGTTTTCGAAACGTTAAAACATGGTATATTTGTCACTCATTGAAACGTTAGTCCCCAACGGAAAATACTGTAATGTCATTAACAACCTACGAAATGGCGCGCGTCTTAGAACAAATGGAAGATGCACCTGAAAAGGTCATGTTTGGTAAACTGCTTAAAGAGCTAGGCAACCAAAGTGAAGAGCGTATTCGCAGTGCGGCAAAACAAGTTCCAATCGATACTTTGCGAGATATCATTTACCAATTTCAGCGTGTGGTAGAGTCTCGTAAGGGTGAGCAGGTTCAGCTATTGGCAAAAGAACTTGCAGAGCAAGGCATCTCTGCTGAAGAGCTACAAGCTTTTCTAAATAAGTAAGCTTATCCCAGTTAAAAAAGAAACCACTCAATTGAGTGGTTTCTTGCGTTTGGGCTGTAGCATTTAGCTTTAGCAGTTCAAAAGAGGTGAAAACTTATTTTAATTCCTGAACTGCGCTTTCAAAACTCTATCAAGTGAGAATGGTCCTGCGCCCCACACGACAACGATAAGAATCATTAATCCCCACAACTGATGATCATAGAAACCTTGTTCCCACAGCACCGGGTAAGACACGACAGCTATGATGTTGAACACGAACAGCACTGCGGCCATCGGTCGTGTTAATAAACCGAGTGCTAAAAACACTGGCAGAATTAACTCAGCGGCAGTACCCATGTAAGCTGCTAATTCCCAAGGTAGCAGTGGTACTTGGTATTCCAACTCAAACAAGTAAAGAGTGCTATCCCAAGTTGCTATTTTGGTTAACCCAGAATTAAAGAAGACCCACGCCACCCATAGGCGGCAAAACAGAAGTAGGACAGGAACAAAAAGTGCCTGTGATTTCTCAATCAAACTGTCGTATTGAGCCATCATGTTCGTGACTGTGTTGTTATCCATGTTATGCCTCCAATTCGGCATTGATTGAAAAACCTGAGATGACGTTTAGCGCCATAACAGTATTCAGATGTTGTAGTAATAAAGGATCGATTGCTGAGAGTGTTCGACCTGATTGCAATTCAGTGAGGAGTTGGTGGCTCTCTTCACTCAAACTATGGCTCTCAACCTGTGAATTCTCAGCTCGGATTAACACCCCAAATTCAGCTTGGTTGATGTCTAGCCCATCAAGTTGCTGCTGATAGATGGCGTGTTCAAGCGCGATAATCGTGTAACTAGAATGAATCAGTGTTATTGAATCTTTGAGATGAAAGACTAAAGCGCCTTGTTGCTCTTGTGGTACATCTGCAAGGCAAGAAAGAGGTCTCTGGTCGACATGTGCTTGTGACGAAAACCTTACCAAGCTATCTTTCTGCCATTCATACAAAGCCACTTCACCGAGATAAGGTGCAGCCTCAATAACGGCAGGAAAGGCTTGGATAGTCTGTTCAAAGTGTTCACCGTAACCACTGACATCACCAGAGGTCGATGGATAACTTAAGACATGTTGACGAGCCATCTGTTGGAAGCACTCTTCACCAACCAGCATTTCAGTGAGAGGGTAGGTTGCAGCGAGTACTTCGCTCAAGCTAATCACGAAGTTATTGCGATAAATCTGGATGCGCTGTTCATCAGTAAAATGGTCGCTCACTATGTCGCAATGCTCACCACTGTTTTGGTAGCGTAGGGCGTTAGCAAACTCTGATTGAACATCAGCTAGGGAGTAGCTCATGATGCGCGACTCCTTTGGTTGATGATGTCTTGTTGATATAAGATGTCACTGGCTTTGGTTGCTTCAGACAGTAAAACTTGTGGCTCTGGGATATCTAAATCCCACTCTATCAAGGTATGGCGCAAACCGTGTTGCTGTATCCATTGGGTGTACAGCTGCCACACTTCATCACAAACAGGTTTGCTGTGGGTGTCTATCCAGATCTCACCTTGCTCGAGTTTCTTCTTAGTGAAACCTGCCAAGTGAATCTCTTCCACTTTGTCTGCTGGTATTCCACTTAGATACTCTTCACAGCTGAAGCCATGATTAAAAGATGAGACAAAAATATTATTGAAATCGAGCAGTAGGCGACACTCAGTGCGCTTCTGTACCTCGGCTAAAAATTCCCACTCAGGGATGGTTGAATGCTTGAAGGCAAGGTAGCTCGATGGGTTCTCAATCAGCATAGGGCGTTGCAGGTTGTCTTGCACCTCGATGACATTGCGACAAAAAACCTCTAGCGCTTCTTCGGTATAAGGCAGCGGTAACAAGTCATTGAAGTAATGACCACCAGTCTGACTCCAGCTGAGATGATCGGAAACCAAGAAGGGTTCGATATCATCAATGAGCTCTTTTAATTGCACAAGATGATGTTGATTGATGCGCTCAACAGAACCTAGCGACAACCCAACACCGTGACAACTGATGTTGTGTGCGTGACGAATTTCTCTGAGTTGTTGTCGTTGCGGTGATTGAGCTAAGAAGTAGTTCTCGCTGTGAACTTCTAACCAACTTACTAAGGCTGGATTTTGGCTAAAGAAGTCCAAGTGCGGTGTTCTAAGGCCAACCCCTGCGTAGGGGTGAAGAGTTTGAGTCACAACGATTCTCCTAACAAGAAGTGGAGGTGAGCTGAATGTCAGCTCACCATACTAAGCAGCTCAATTATGATGATTGAGTGTTACCACCTGATAATTTGCCACATAGCCCTTTAGGTACGACTACGAACGCATCGGATTGGTTGTCTTCTTTTGCTGTACCCGCACATGAGCTTGTTTTGGTTGCACAATCATTTTGGCCAGCTTTTGCCACGCCGTAGCATTTTTCTTTTGCTGCTGCTTCCGCAGGTGCTGATGTAAGAACTGCACCGCCGAACGCTAGTACACTTGTGATTGCAGCTGTAACAGCAAGATTAGAATTTTTCATAGTCATTCCCTCTAGGACTTAATAGTATTTTCATATCGCAGGTTAATGGATTGTTAACTTGCTTACTAAAAAGGATTGGAACAACCGGGAAATAATTTCACGGTATTATAAAAATTATCAATATTAATGATGTTTTATTGTTTAACTTGTTGAATTTATGATGTTAATTTTTGATTGTTTTTTCTTCTTATTATCCTAAACGCAGCCTAGTGTTTAGGTTATAATCAACTTTTATGTATAAATACCCAGTAGTGAGCATATCCAATGATAGATCCTTCGCTTTTACTCGATGGCCTAAACGATAAACAACGTGAGGCGGTCGCGGCACCTTTAGAAAACCTACTTATTCTGGCAGGTGCTGGCAGTGGTAAAACGCGAGTGTTGGTGCATCGTATCGCTTGGTTGCAAAGTGTAGAGCAAGCATCACCGTTCTCTATTATGTCGGTTACCTTCACCAACAAAGCGGCAGCAGAGATGCGTGGTCGTATTGAAGAGTTGATGATGGGCAGCTCGTCAGGTATGTGGAACGGCACCTTCCACGGTATCTGTCATCGTATTCTTCGTGCTCACTATCTAGATGCAAAACTGCCAGAAGATTTCCAGATCATTGATTCTGATGATCAGATTCGTTTGCTACGCCGCTTAATCAAGGCGCAAAACCTCGATGAAAAGCAGTGGCCTGCTAAGCAAGCTTCTTGGTGGATCAATGGCAAGAAAGACGAGGGGTTACGCCCAAGTCACATTGACGCCTACCATGATCCAATAACTCAAACGTGGTTAAAGATCTATTCTGCTTACCAAGAAGCATGTGACCGTGCTGGTTTGGTCGACTTTGCGGAAATCTTGCTGAGATCGCATGAGCTATTGCGCGATAAGAAACACATCCGCGAGCACTACCAAGCTCGCTTTAAGCACATTCTTGTCGACGAATTCCAAGATACCAACAACATTCAATATGCTTGGCTGCGCATGATGGCTGGCCCGGATTGTCGCGTGATGATTGTGGGTGATGATGACCAATCTATCTATGGCTGGCGTGGTGCTAAAATTGAAAATATTCAGAAGTTCTTGGATGAATTTCCAGGCGCTTCAACGGTTCGACTTGAACAAAACTACCGTTCAACCAAAACCATTCTTCAGGCGTCGAATGAGCTTATCTCAAACAACACCGAGCGTATGGGTAAAGAGCTGTGGACTGATGGCAACGATGGCGAGCCAATCTCTGTTTACTCTGCTTATAACGAGTTAGATGAAGCGCGTTTCACGGTTAGCAAAATCAAAGAGTGGCAGGAGAAAGGCGGTGCGTTAGAAGATACGGCAATGCTATATCGTAACAACGCACAATCGCGTGTTCTTGAAGAAGCTTTGATCCAAGCTGGTCTACCTTATCGAATTTACGGCGGCATGCGATTCTTCGAGCGTCAAGAAATTAGAGACGCCTTGAGCTACATGCGCCTAATGAGCAATCGCGGTAATGATGCGGCGTTTGAGCGTGTGGTAAACACGCCAACGCGTGGCTTGGGTGATAAAACGTTAGAAACGATTCGTCTTGCTGCTCGTGATCGTGGTGCAACCATGTGGGAAGCCAGTGTTGCTTTGATAGAAGAGCAAGTGCTACCCGGTCGTGCTGCGGGCGCATTAAGTCGTTTTATCGAGCTGATTAATGCGCTTGAAGATGACACGTTGGAACTTAGCCTGCATGAACAAACCGACCACGTGATTAAATCGTCGGGTCTGTTTGCTATGTACGAGCAAGAGAAGGGTGAGAAGTCGAAGGCACGTATCGAGAACTTGGAAGAATTGGTAACGGCAACGCGCCAGTTTGAAAAGCCGGAAGAAGCGGATGAGATGAGCATGCTGACGGCGTTCTTAACTCACGCAGCTTTGGAAGCGGGTGAAGGTCAGGCCGATGAGTTTGACGATGCGGTTCAGTTAATGACTTTGCACAGTGCTAAAGGCCTAGAGTTTCCAATGGTGTTCATGGTGGGTGTCGAAGAAGGCATGTTCCCAAGCCAGATGTCGGCCGAAGAAGCGGGGCGTTTAGAAGAAGAGCGTCGCCTGTGCTATGTAGGCATGACTCGTGCGATGGAGAAGCTGTACATCACTTACGCAGAGATGCGTCGATTGTATGGCCAGGATAAGTACCACAAACCATCTCGCTTTATTCGTGAACTACCAGAGACCTGTCTGGATGAAGTACGTATGAAGGCGCAAGTGAGCCGTCCTGCAAGCAGCGGTCGCTTTAGCCAAACTGCCGTGAAAGAGAATTTCAACGAAACAGGCTTTAGCTTAGGCTCTCGCGTTAAGCACCCTAAGTTTGGTGAAGGTACCATCATCAACTTCGAGGGAAGTGGCCCGCAAAGCCGAGTTCAAGTCGCGTTTAACGGTGAAGGCATTAAGTGGTTAGTGACGGCTTACGCGCGTTTAGAACAGCTGTAATCCGTTACTTCAGTATCTAGAAAGCCGTTTGGTCTTTAAAAATCGTTCAGCATTTAAAAGTAATCCACATTAAAAACAGAAGGAGCAGCCAATGGCTGCTCTTTTTATTGCTCGGAACCAGTCTAAATAGGTTGAATCGAGCTTAAGGCATTTCTGCCCAGAAAGAACACTTACAGTGCTGCAAGTGCCGCTTCGTAGTTTGGTTCTTCAGTGATCTCTGCAACCAACTCGCTGTGTGTTACCACGCCTTTTTCATCAACAACCACAACTGCACGTGTAGTTAGACCTGATAGTGGACCTTCAGCAATCGCTACGCCGTAGTCTGATGCGAACGCAGGAGAACGGAAAGTTGAAGCGTGTTGAACGCCTTCAATACCTTCTAATTCGCAGAAGCGACCCGCAGCAAACGGTAGGTCAGCAGAAATACAAACCACAACCGTGTTTTCAAGCTCAGCCGCTTTTGCGTTGAACGTACGTACGCTCGTTGCACAAGTTGCGGTGTCGATGCTTGGGAAGATGTTTAGAACCACTTTCTTGCCTTCAAGAGAAGCAAGAGTCAGTTCAGAAAGATCGCCTGCAGCAAGTGCAAAGCTTGGTGCTTGTTCGCCAGTTTGTGGGAATGTGCCTGTTAGCGGTACAGCAGCGCCTTTGAAGGTAACGTGTGACATGAATTGTCCTTAGTTTAATTATGGTTATGAAACTAGTTGAGCCTAGTTCGACTTACGTTACTCTGAAGTGGTTAAGAAGTGAATGCTTTAAATGTCAGAATTGTAATCAAAGGTCTTTGATTTATTTGCTTGAGAGGGAATAAATGAAGCGGCAGATAAAGAAAAACCCCGAGAGCTTGCGCTCATCGGGGTCTATAGTCTTACTCGCAGCAATCCGGCTACTAAGTGTGCTCCATGCATCAAATCCATGATAGTGTGCTGTTATCCTTCAGCGTATTCCTTTCGTCGCCTTCCTAGCGGTGTCCTTGATCTTATCCTGATCTGCCAACAATCCTCGTTAGCGCGCGTCACTTGTTCCTTGAGCGGTGTCCTTTACATCATCCTGATGTTCAGTCCTTTCCTCGTCCAGAGGTGTCCATTGTCTTTCCTTAGTAGCAACCATCCTAGTTACTATTGCGTCCATTCAATGTCCATTTCGCTATCCATGCCGATTATTCATCCTGAGTAATCGAATCTTCATCCTGAAGATAACCAAGTCCTTGGCGTTTCCTGTTCCGTGTCAGCATCCTTCCGACACCATTCATATTACCGATTCCTTATTTATCAGCAATGGTGCATAAGCGAATTTCTATATAATTATTTGAATGATAAACGTACGTATTGTTTATTTTCAGTTGGTTACGATATCTTGGTGCTTAATTTCGCAGTTAAATATCGATATTTACTCACTGCCTTGTGAGAGATCTCGCACAAGACAGGGAGTAAAAAGGGAGTATTTTCTCTTATTGGCCGATAGCCGCACCTTCACGACGAGGGTCTGCAGCACCTTCTAACCCGTCTTTTGTGATGCGAATAGCGTGTAAACCCGAGTTAAGATCGCGAACGTTGACCTCAAATCCCATCTTTTCTAGCTCAGGTTTGAAGTTTTCCGCTGATGTTCCTTTTTCCAAATCTAAGGTACCGAAGCGGTTTAGGAAGTGTGGTTGGTTGATCGCTTGCTGAATATCCATGTCCCATTGGGTGTGGGCAATGATCGCTTGTGCCACATAACCTATGATACGACTGCCACCCGGAGAGCCAATCGCCATGTAAGGTTTATCGTCTTGCATGATGATGGTTGGTGCCATTGAAGAACGTGGGCGCTTACCCGGCTCGAGTCGGTTGGCGATAGGTTTGCCATCGTTATGAGTCTTGAATGAGAAGTCGGTTAGTTCGTTATTGAGTAGGAAGCCTCTTACCATCAAGCGTGAGCCAAATGCGTTCTCAATTGTGGTGGTCATCGATACGACATTGCCATCGCTATCGACAATATTGAAGTGGCTGGTGGAAGGCAGTTCAATAGACACATCTTGGCTTTGCAGTATGGCGTGATCCCACGGTGGGGTGCCTGATGGTGCACTTTCTAATGCCTTTCCAGCAGTAATTAGCTGGGCACGTTCCTGCAAATAGTCAGTATTCACTAACCCTTGGGTTGGCATTGGCACGTAATCTTGGTCTGCCATGTACATACCACGGTCTGCAAAGGCCAAACGAGAAGCGTCTGCTAACACTTGCCAAGATTTCGCGTCGTTTGGTCCCCATGATTTAAGATCAAACTGCTCGGTCATCGCTAAGATCTGCCCAACCGTTAATGCACCTGAACTTGGTGGACCCATTCCGCACACTTGGTAGCTTTCATAAGCAGAACAAACCGGCTCGCGCTGCTTAATCGAATACGCATCGAAGTCTTTTTGCGCCAAGACGCCCGGGTTACCTTTAGCCGTTTGAACTGTGTTGATGATGTCAGCAGAAATCTCGCCTTGATAGAAAGCCATAGCACCATCCTTTGAGATAGCGTTTAGCGTTGCAGCGTATTCTGGGTTCTTAAGTAGCGTACCTGCGGTTTTTGGGCTGCCATCGGCGTTAAAGAAGTAGGCTTTAGTTGTCGCAAAGCGGCTTAGTCGCTCTTGGTCATTTTCAATCAAGGTCGCTAAACGTGGGCTGATGGTAAAACCTTTTTCAGCCAGTTGAGCGATAGGTTTGATCAGCGATGCCCACTCTAACTTGCCGTATTTTTGGTGAGTGTCCCACAGCAATTGGACTGTTCCCGGTGTCGCCACTGAGCGACCACCAACCACAGCATCGTAAAACTTAAGTGGTTGTCCGCTCTCATCTTGGAATAGACGTGGTGTTGCATCAAGTGGTGCGGTTTCACGACCATCGTAGGTCTTGAGCTGTTTGTCTTTGCCATCAAAATAGACAAGGAAAGCGCCGCCACCAATACCTGATGACTGAGGTTCCACCAAGCCAAGCATAAGCTGCACGGCAACCATGGCGTCAATTGCGTTACCACCACGAACAAGTACATCAGCACCGGCTTGTGTTGCAAGAGGGTTGGCTGCGGTGACCATCCAATCGTTGGCTTTAACGAGTTGTTTGGTTTCTAAACCACTACTTTGTTCGGGTGCGACGGAATCGGCAGCTTGATTTGCCCAACTGACGTGAGAGGCAAAAAGTAGGGTAGAAGTGGCGAGGGTTGTTAGTTTTGTTTTCCACTGCATGATCTTCTCCTTTTAATATGCAGAGCTAGATTGGCAGTGGAAAGATTAGATAGCCAGTGCGTTGTTAACGAATTGTAATCTTGATTCGAATTTAAGCGATTAAACCGGACAGCGACTGCCAAAGAATACTCGCGCCAATCAGGCTGAATACGACGCCACATAAGCCATCGATGTATACCGTTGCTTCGCTCAGTTTCTTCTGTAGAGCCTTAGTCGAAAGCATCCACGCCAGTAGTGAAAACCAAAACAGAGACAGACCAAACAGGATGATAAGCGCAAAACCTTTACCTGATAGAGACATGTCGGCAGGCACTAAGCTCGACATCAAGCTGATAAAGAACACCAAAGCCTTTGGGTTGAGAATATTGGTCGCAAACCCTTTCGAAAATGCCTGACGCTTGTTGGTCAAAATAAGATCTTTGGCATTGATGGTATCGTCGTCATCGTCGTGGTTCTGAATGATTTGCCAGGTTGCTTTGAGGGCACCGTAGCCTAAGTAGAGCAAGTAGCTACCGCCAGCCAATTGGATAATGGCAAATAGGGTTGGTTGCTGGTGGACTAGGTAACTGATTCCCGTCAGGCTCAGCAACGAATGCAGTAAGATCCCGCAAGATAAACCAAGCGCAATGTACAAGCCTGTTTGTCTGCCGTGGCGTGTCGCATTTTGCACGACTAACGCAAAGTCTGGGCCGGGGCTCATCAAAGCGATGAAATGGATAGAGGCGAGGGTGATCAGTATGGTGACTTCGTTCATGTCAGTTCTCAATAACGTTGCCGCTATTATTAAATAAGTAATCGTATTGAGCGTAGCTTACCGCGATTTGAAATCGAGCAATTGTAAATTATCAACACTTAGTTGATTTGTGAAGGTGGTACGCCGAATGTGGTTTTGAATGCTTTGGAGAAGTGTGCTTGATCATAGAAGCCTACTTGGTGCGCGACCTTAGTACCACAGATCCCAGATTTAATCAGGCGCATGCTCTGTTCCATACGCAAACGGCTCAGCCACGCGTAAGGGGTGATACCCATTCTGTTCTTAAAGTGGCGTTGGAATTGAGTTGTGGTTAAGCCGCACAGCTCAGACAGTTGTTCTAATCGCACTGGCTGATCCAAATTCGCCATCAAATAGTCTTTGAGTGTATCAATCGATTGATTGCCCAGTTTGATGTCACTCTTCGATCCAAATTTGGCATAACGATCGACGATCGTCGAGAATCCCTCGAATGGTAAGCAATCTTGAGCGAGTTGGCTGATGTTTTGAGTTATTAAAAGACGGTGTAGGTTACACAATTGTAAAAACGCAGCTTGATCGGAGAGGATCAACTCTGAAAAGCCTAATGTGTGACCATTTTGCTTGGGATCGGCAAGATCTTGAAACCATTGGGGAGAAACTGCAAACACGCTGACTTGATAACCTGAATCGAGTTTGGAGTGCCCATCATGCAGCTCATCAGGTGGCATGATAACAACTTGGCCAGCTCCGACATGGTGACTCGCACCTTGATAGACAAACTTTTGTTGGCCTTTTGTTATTAAGCCAATGTGAAAGTCCAAATGATAGTGGCGCTGAAAGGCAAACTCTTGGTATTGAGCTTGGATCAGGCTGATATCTTCTGTTGGGGTAGAGTAGTAGTGGACTTTATCCATGGTACAAAAAAGCTTGGTTAAATAGTCATCAATTCAACCAAGCTTATCTTCGTCACTTGCAGTTGTCTTGTAAAAAACGATCAGTTCTTTTGTTTAGCTTGTTTGTTCTTCTTGTTGTTACTCAAACCATCAAAGCTGAATACCACTAATGCCCCCCAAATAAAGGCAAAGGTAACAGCTTTGTCTGACGTAAAGGCTTCACCATAAATCAGCACGGCCAATAAGAACATTAAGCTTGGACCGATGTACTGGAAGAAACCCAGTGTCGATAGTTTTAATCGCGTAGCTGCACCCGTAAAACACAGTAAAGGGATGGTTGTAATCACACCAGCAGCAACCAGTAATAGGTTGAGCTGCATCGGGTTCATTGATAAGTCTGAGGTTGGACTATCGGCAATAAACAGTAAGTAGGTTGCGGCGAGAGGCAGCATCACCAGAGTTTCAATGAACAGACCCGTTTGTGCTTCTAAGCTGACTTTCTTACGCAGCAAGCCATAAAAGCCAAAGCTAAAGGCTAGGGCAATGGCGACGATCGGTACTGAGCCGAAGGCAATTAATTGGATTAATACGCCAATCGCAGCAAGAGCCACAGCAAACCATTGCAGCTTACGTAAGCGTTCGCCAAGGAAGAGCATCCCAAGTAACACGTTAATCAGAGGGTTGATGTAATACCCCAAACTGGCATCGAGCATGTGATTGGAATTCACCGCCCAGATAAAGATCAGCCAGTTAGCACCCACCAAAATAGACGTCGCTACCAAATAGAGCATTTTTGGTTTTGAGGTCAAGGTGTCGCGGACTTTACGCCAGCTGCGGCCAATGTGCAGTAAGAAAGCGAGTAGGAAAAAAGACCATACTACACGGTGGCTGAGGATCTCTAACGGGGAAACGTCACTTAAAGATTTGAAATATATAGGGGCGATACCCCACATTGTGTAAGCGCCGACGGCAAGCAAAACTCCTTGGCGCGTACGTTGTTGTTCTTCCTGTGTCATGCATCTTTCTCTAGCACTGAGTGCTTATTAATAAGATTTATAAGAGAGTTGGTCAGTATAGGAGCGATAACCCTTTTCACCTAACAATTTGCGGTTTAATTCGCCAGCGTTCCCCTCTACAATGTGCGACTTGCTTGCCGAAGATGCTTGCTGATTTCATACCTCGATTAGGAACCACAATGACCGCCACTCTGATTGCTGAGCAAATACCAACTCCCGCGAATGATGCGCAAACCATCTTGCAAGATGTGTTCGGCTATCAAAGCTTTCGCGATGGTCAGCAAGAGGTCATTGATTTGGCCGTTGAAGGCAAAGACAGCTTGGTGATTATGCCAACCGGTGGTGGTAAATCTCTGTGTTACCAAATTCCGGCTTTGGTTCGTGAAGGGCTGACTCTGGTTATCTCACCGCTGATCTCGTTGATGAAAGACCAAGTCGACCAATTGAAGGCCAATGGTGTTGCCGCTGAGTGTATTAACTCTTCAATGCCACGTGACCAATTGCTGAATGTGTTCAATCGTATGAACTCAGGTCAGCTGAAAATGGTGTATGTGTCACCAGAGCGTGTGTTGATGCGTGATTTTATCGAGCGTCTTCAAGGTTTACCGCTTTCGATGATTGCAGTCGATGAAGCGCACTGTATCTCTCAATGGGGTCACGACTTCCGCCCTGAATACGCATCATTAGGTCAGCTTAAACAGTATTTCCCGCATGTGCCTTACATGGCGCTCACAGCAACCGCTGATGATGCGACGCGCAAAGATATTATCTCGCGCTTACAGCTCCTGGACCCGCATACTTACTTAGGCAGCTTTGATCGCCCTAATATTCGCTACAACTTGGTTGAGAAGCACAAACCCGTGTCACAGGTGGTTCGCTACCTAGAAACACAAAAGGGCAATTGCGGCATCATCTACTGTGGTAGCCGTAAGAAAGTGGAGATGGTGACCGAGAAGCTGTGCAATAACGGTATTCGCGCCGCGGGTTATCACGCTGGTATGGACACCGATGAGCGTGCTTACGTTCAAGAAGCCTTTCAACGCGATGATATTCAGATCGTGGTCGCGACTGTGGCTTTCGGTATGGGCATCAACAAACCCAACGTACGTTTCGTGGTGCACTTTGATATCCCACGTAATATCGAGTCTTACTATCAAGAGACAGGCCGTGCAGGTCGTGATGGTTTGCCTGCTGAAGCGATGATGTTGTTTGACCCGGCTGATATGGGTTGGCTGCGTCGTATGCTAGATGAGAAAGAAGAAGGCCCACAGAAACAAGTTGAGATGCACAAGCTGAATGCGATGAGTGCCTTTGCTGAAGCGCAAACGTGTCGTCGTCAGGTTCTGCTTAACTATTTTGGCGAATATCGCGAGAAGCAATGTGGCAACTGCGATATCTGCTTAGATCCACCAAAACACTTTGACGCGACCCAAGAAGCACAGAAGGCGTTGTCTTGTGTGTACCGTGTGAATCAGTCATTTGGTATGGGCTACGTGGTCGAAGTAATGCGAGGCATGCAGAACATCCGTGTCCGCGATAATGGTCACGATAAGCTATCTACCTACGGTATTGGCCGCGATCACAGTCATGATTACTGGATCAGTATCTTCCGTCAGCTGATTCATAAAGGCTTGCTGTTCCAGAACATCACTCGTAACTCAACTTTACAGCTAACAGAAGAAGCCCGCCCGCTGCTGCGCGGTGAGATGTCTTTGGAATTGGCTGTTCCTCGTTTAGATACAGCGGTGCGTAATGCTAAGTCCGATAAGTTAAGCAGCAAGAATTACGATAAGAAGCTGTTTGCGAAACTGCGTAAGCTGCGTAAGTCGATTGCTGATGAAGATGGCTTGCCACCATATGTGGTATTCAGTGACGCGACCTTGATTGATATGGCTGAAATACTACCTACTTCATACGGAGAAATGCTGGCAGTCAACGGTGTCGGTCAACGTAAACTCGATAAGTACGCAGACCCATTCCTAGATCTGATTCAAGAACACATCACCACACACGGCTAGTTTGCGAGAAACGTCTAACTAATAGAAAAAGAATAAGGTTGATAGGGACATGACAACACAAACAGAATTTGGCTTAAGAGAGTATTTAGCTGAGGAAGGGCGTTTATTGATTACGTCTCCAAGTTTTGATTTTGATTCTTATGAAGTGCTAGGTGAAAAGCTGGTGGCGTTGTTGTCAGCGTCAGTTGTTGAAAAGCAATGGGACGCCGATATGCATTCTTGGTTGATTGATTTTGAAGATTGCCGAATGTTCTTAAAGTCCGAACATTACAGTGAATCAATTTGGTTTGAGTCGTTAAACGCTGAAGAAAGCCGAGAAGAGTTTGATTATCTCGCGACGCTTTTCAAGCGCGGTTTTTAACTTTTGGCATCTCTTCTAAAACACAGCTTCTAGAGCTATTCACCAATAAAAGTGAGAATAAACGTTTGCGTTTGTTCTCACCGTTGCAGCCAATATTGATTAATGTATAATCGCCCGCCGCTCAGCAGAGCAATTTTTAGATACATTTTTTAATTCACATTATTGGTAAGAGCTTTCTTGGATTATTCGAAGAAATGACTCGATTTGGGTTCCCTCACCCCCAAACCAAACTAAAAAGGTACAGCATGAGTAACTTTACCCCTGCGCAACAGCGCAAAGCCTTAGCACTATTAGTTTTGTTCCATTTGGTGATTATTGCGTCAAGCAACTATCTGGTTCAGCTACCTTTTACCGTCTTCGGTATGCACACCACTTGGGGTGCTTTCACTTTCCCGTTTATCTTCCTAGCGACCGATCTGACCGTACGCATTTTTGGCGCGCAGCTTGCCCGTAAAATCATTTTCTTAGTGATGCTACCAGCTCTGGCCGTTTCTTATTTCTTGTCAGTGGTGTTCTTTGAAGGTTCATTCCAAGGCTTTAGCCAACTAGGTGAGTTCAACTTGTTTGTTGCACGTATCGCCGCGGCGAGCTTCATGGCTTATTTACTGGGTCAGATCTTGGATGTACATGTTTTTAACCGCCTACGTCAGCTTAAACAGTGGTGGGTAGCCCCAACATGCTCAACGTTATTCGGTAATGCCATTGATACCATCGCATTCTTTGCGATTGCTTTCTACCAAAGCCCAGATCCATTTATGGCCGAGCATTGGACTGAGATTGCCTTAGTCGATTACGGATTCAAACTTATCATCAGCTTAGGCTTGTTCGTGCCTATGTACGGCGTGCTTCTTAACTACATTGTTAGAAAGCTAACCGCAGTGAACCCTGACTTTAAAGCGACAGGCGTGAACGCTTAAGTTTGAGATTTGTAACACAAAGCATTAATGCAGCGATAAGAAAAAGCCCAAGTTAGTCTACTAACTTGGGCTTTTTTTAATTTCTAGCGTCAGATACTAATATCAGAGGCATTTAATATTCAATGGCCAGCCAATATCGGTTTGTCTATTCGACTCGATCTCTAGCTCTGCAGCGGTCAGCGGATTGTCAGCTAACCATTGCTTAGAAAGCGTTAGGGTTAGATTGTTGTCATTCGTCGTCAGTTTGAACTCAGGCTCTAGCGCTGGGTTACGACGGTGGGTCAGCAAAATAGCTAAACGCAGAATACGTAAAATACGCTTGCTGCTGGTGCCTGAGATAGCGTGTTGCTCTGGTAATGAGGTTAACTGTTCACGGTAGCGACGAGTTAACTCACCCAAGTAGTGCTTTTGCGCTCGAGTAAAGCCAGGTAGGTCTAAGTTTTGCAGCAGATAAGCGCTGTGCTCACCGCCTTTTTTGAAATCGATGGTTAAACCAATCTCGTGAAGCTTAGCTGCCGTTTGCAATAGCACACCAGCTTGAGGTTCTGAAACCCACGCTTCGGCGCCCGCTTGGTCTAGCAGCGTTTGTGCGACTACAGCAACTTGTTCACCGTAGCTTACGTCCATTTGGTAGCGTGATTGAACACTCTTAATGGTACGCGCTCGGATATCTTCTTGGCGAAGCTCATCAACCATCTCGTAGGCTAGGCCTTCACGGAGTGCGCCGCCTGCGAGTGTCATTGAATCTATTTCAAGCAACTCAAAAATAGCAATAAGAATGGAAAGGCCACTCGGGAACACTAATGCGCGTTCAAGGGTAAGTCCTTCGATTTCTAGCTCTTCCAAGCGCTCAGTAATCATCGCTTGTTTCTGTAGACGCTTAAGTTTGGCATGAGTAATCACTTCATCCATGCCTTGCGCCAACATGATCTCTTGCAGTGCTTGAACGGTACCGCTGGCGCCCACACACACATCCCATCCGATATCAGTGTAGCTATCTAGGATAGGAGCCAACGTCGACTTCGCCGCTTCAATGGCGTTGTTAAAGTTGGTAGCGGTTAATTGGCGGTTTTTAAAGTGGCGCTCAAGCCAAGTAACACAGCCCATCTTTAGGCTGGTTAGTGCTTTCGCTGAGAAGCCTTCACCAATGATCATCTCGGTGCTTGCGCCACCAATATCAACAACCAGTCGGCGGCCGCTGCCACCAGAAGTGTGTGCTACGCCTTTATAGATAGTCGCAGCTTCTTCTTCTCCGGAGATAACATTGATGTCGTAACCAAGGATCTGGTTCGCTTTCTCTAGAAATATATCCACATTGATAGCAGTACGTAGGGTCGCTGTACCGACAATGCGGATATTTTCTTTCGGAATATCTTGAAGTCGCTCTGCAAAGAGACTCAAACAGTCCCAACCGCGCTGCATGGCTTCTGTACTAAGCGCATTATTTTCATCTAAGCCTGCAGCTAAACGCACTTTGCGCTTAATTTTAGCCATGGTTTGTACGCTGCCATCGATATGACGCACAACGAGCATATGAAAACTGTTCGACCCGAGGTCGATTGCAGCGTAAAGCGGGGGTGACACTGTTTGACTCATAAGCGACTAAGCTTCCTTGTTATGACGCGGTTGGCGTGGGCGACGGTTCTGGTTTGGTTTACGGTTCCCGTTGCGTGGGCCATTGTTGTTTGAGCGGCGTTGTTGCGGGTTACGTGTACGTAAGCGCAATGGTGCTGGTAGATCTTCTAGCAGTGCAGAAGCATCGTAGTCAGACACAGGGATCGCGTGCTCAATGTATTCTTCGATTGGTGGCAAGTTGATTGCGTAATCTTCACAAGCAAAGCTGATCGAGTGACCACTTGCACCAGCACGACCTGTACGGCCGATACGGTGAACGTAATCTTCACAGTCATCAGGTAGGTCGAAGTTGAATACGTGTGTTACTTGAGGAATGTGTAGACCACGTGCTGCAACGTCGGTTGCGACAAGCAGGTCAACATCACCTTTAGTGAATTGCTCAAGAATCTTTTCACGTTTCTTCTGAGGAACATCGCCAGTTAGCAGGCCAACACGGTGACCATCTGCAGCTAGGTGACCCCAAACAGACTCACATTTGTGCTTAGTGTTAGCGAAGATGATAGCGCGCTCTGGCCACTCTTCTTCAACTAGAGTCTGCAGCAGTGCCATTTTGTGTTCGTTTGATGGGTAGAACAGCTCTTCCTGAATGCGGTGACCTGTTTTACGCTCTGGCTCAACAACAACATGCTCTGGGTTGTGCATGTGTTCGAACGCTAGCTCTTGTACGCGGTAAGACAATGTCGCAGAGAACAGCATGTTCAGGCGATCTTTTGGCTCAGGCATACGGCGGAACAAGAAGCGGATGTCTTTGATGAAACCAAGATCGAACATGCGATCAGCTTCGTCAAGAACAACAGCTTGAATGTGGTTAAGGTTAAATACCTTCTGCTTGTAGAAATCGATGATGCGGCCAGTCGTACCAATTAAGATATCTGCGCCTTCTTCGATTTTACCTAGTTGCTTGTCGTAGCTTTCGCCACCGTAAGCAAGTGCTGCCTTGATACCTGTGCTTTCAACCAGAGAGTCAGCATCGTTGTAGATCTGAATCGCGAGTTCACGCGTTGGTGCCATAATAATCGCACGTGGCTGGTTAGGCTTACGCCCTTCATGCTCAGATGTTTTTAGCAGGTGGTTAAAAGTAGCAGTAAGAAACGCAAGCGTTTTACCAGTACCCGTTTGGGCCTGGCCTGCAATGTCTTGGCCGGTGAGCAGTACCGGGAGCGCCAAGGCTTGGATAGGGGTACAATAATCGAACCCTTTTTTCTCCAATCCTTCAATGACTTGCGGAAGTAAATCCAAGTCGGCGAACTTTTGCTCTGTGATATGCGTCTTTTTCATTGCTATAGAATATCAGCTTAAGCTTGCAATACGAAAGTAAATACATTCCAATAGGGCATCTATTTACTGGTTATCATCCAACCAGTTCTAAAAAATACATTGGAGTGGAAGATGAGTGATAAGATTTTGCAGCTAACTGATGACGGTTTTGATAACGATGTAATCAATGCTGCAGGCCCTGTTCTTGTTGATTTTTGGGCAGAATGGTGTGGTCCATGTAAAATGATTGCGCCGATTCTTGATGAAATCGCAGACGAGTACGAAGGCAAGCTCACAATCGGTAAATTAAATATCGACCAAAATGCTGGTACTCCACCAAAGTTTGGTATTCGCGGTATTCCAACGCTACTTCTTTTCAAAGATGGCGGCGTAGCAGCGACTAAAGTTGGTGCATTATCTAAAACTCAACTTAAAGAGTTCTTAGACGCTAACCTTTAATCAGGTCAGCATTTGAAAAGAAACCGTGCAGTTAACAAATGCGCGGTTTTGTTTTTTCTAAGCTATGGACTAGTCTTAGTTTTAGTGCTAATTTATCGCACGTTAATTGAACGAATTTCTCTTCTTGGTCGATCCTGTGACCAAATCCTTCTTAACTTAAGAAAACAGATCCTATTTTGACTAAACAAACTTCCACCACTATGAATCTTACTGAACTGAAGAACAGACCTGTGTCTGAGCTTGTTAAACTTAGCGAAAGCTTAGGTCTTGAAAATCAAGCTCGCCTAAGAAAACAAGACATTATCTTCTCCATCCTTAAAGCGCATGCAAAAAGTGGTGAAGACATCTTTGGTGATGGTGTTCTAGAAATTCTTCAAGACGGTTTTGGTTTCCTACGTAGCGCCGACAGTTCATACCTGGCTGGCCCAGATGATATCTACGTATCACCAAGCCAAATTCGTCGTTTTAACCTACGTACAGGTGACTCTATTGGCGGTAAAATCCGTCCACCTAAAGACGGTGAGCGTTACTTTGCACTGCTTAAAGTAAACACGGTTAACTACGACAAGCCAGACAACGCACGTAACAAGATTCTTTTCGAAAACCTTACTCCTCTTCACGCTAACGAACGTATGGTGATGGAAGCGGGTAATGGTGCGACTGAAGATATTACGGCTCGTATTCTTGACCTTGCATCTCCAATTGGTAAAGGTCAGCGTGGTCTGATTGTTGCTCCGCCTAAAGCGGGTAAGACAATGCTTCTGCAAAACATTGCTCAAAGCATTGCACGTAACCATCCTGAGTGTGAACTAATGGTTCTACTTATCGATGAGCGTCCAGAAGAAGTAACAGAAATGCAGCGTCTAGTTAAAGGCGAAGTAGTTGCTTCAACATTCGATGAGCCAGCATCTCGCCACGTACAAGTTGCAGAAATGGTTATCGAGAAAGCGAAGCGCCTTGTTGAACACAAGAAAGATGTAGTTATCCTACTGGATTCTATTACTCGTCTAGCTCGTGCTTACAACACTGTGATTCCTTCATCAGGTAAAGTTCTTACTGGTGGTGTTGATGCGAATGCTCTACATCGTCCAAAGCGTTTCTTCGGTGCGGCACGTAACGTAGAAGAAGGCGGTAGCTTAACGATCATCGCAACAGCACTGGTTGATACTGGTTCTAAGATGGATGAAGTTATCTACGAAGAATTCAAAGGTACAGGTAACATGGAACTGCACCTTAACCGTAAGATTGCTGAAAAACGCGTATTCCCAGCGATTGATTTCAACCGCTCTGGTACTCGTCGTGAAGAGCTTCTTACCAAGAACGATGAACTACAGAAGATGTGGATCCTGCGTAAGATTGTTCACCCAATGGGCGAAATCGACGCAATGGAATTCCTTATCGACAAGCTAGCAATGACGAAAACGAACGATGAGTTCTTTGACGCAATGCGTCGTCAGTAATATTGATTAGCTGATCGTATTTAATAAGCGCTGCCCTCGGGTGGCGCTTTTTATTTGCATTTTGTAGCGCCAGCTTGCAGAATGAGCAAAAGTGTTACAAGGACGTTAAAATGCAACATGGACTGTTGTCATCATTACTCCTGTCTACTTCACTGTTATTTTCACCGGTTGGTATGAGCTATGCCACCGAGATGTCTCCACTTACAGTAGAGTCTTGGCTTGAGAATGATCAAGTAAAACTGAAAACTGCTGAACTACTAGAGCTTGTCGTACGTGACGAAGTCAATTCGCTACGCTTTGCGCTTGAGCGCCTGACATTTCCCCAGCAAGAGGTGGCTCGTTACCAACTCTTGAAGAAGCTTGAACAGCAAAAAATCGTACTCACACCCAAGATGTCTATCTTCATCGAGCAGCAACTTGCTATCACGCCCACTTATCAAGTCTTAGAACGTGGCGATGGCTATGAGTTTACGGTACCTGCCTTTAATTACCCTTCAATTGCTAATCGCCTTATTAAACAATGGCGTCAAGATCAGAAGACATTGGTATTTGTGCTAGATGCAGAGAAACAGGAACTCGACCTAAAAGAGTGGTTATCTGGATCTGAACATCAAGTTCAAACGCGAGAAGCGTTGCTCATTAGAGAGCTAGACAGTTTGTCTCCTGAAGCGGTTGATTACCTAACTAAGCAACTCACCGCATCTTCTATTGTTAGTTGGTTACCTTCTACTGAGGTGGTGGTTCGATTAGCGCAAGTGAGCGAAGACCCAGAGGTTTACAAAATTCTATGGCGAATGAAGGCCGATTATCATAGCCAAGCTGAGCTAGTTCGCCTTGCTGAAACCAAACAAACGTTCGCGCTTGAACAGGTGATGGCAGCGACTAAGAACCCGCGTTTGAAAGATGAAGCGATTACTTTGCTTACCAAAGTTAACCCGTTATCAGAAGAGGTGAAGCTGTTCCTTGTCTCTAGGATGGCGATTGCTGATGAAGCACCATTAGTTGCGCGTGAACTCGCCAAACAAGGTCATACGCGATGGTTGCAAGATCTCGTCAATGATAACCCTCAGGTGAAGAGCTCTTTGATCGAGCAAGCATTACCGTAAAGTGGATTTTGCCTCTCAATAACCACACTAAAAAGGGGGACCTCAGCGTCACCCTTTTTGATATACTGAGCGCAGAATAATCAGCATGTAGAAGTCCTATGAGTTTTAAAGATTTACGTGATTTTATCGACCATCTTGAAAGTATTGGTCAGTTGAAACGCATTTCTCACCCAGTCGATCCAGACTACGAAATGACCGAGATTAGCGACCGTACTCTACGTGCTGGTGGCCCGGCTCTTTTGTTTGAAAATCCAGTAGGCTATGACATGCCCGTTTTGACCAATCTATTTGGTACACCTAATCGGGTTGCTATTGGTATGGGACGTCAAGAAGTCAAAGAACTGCGTGAAGTGGGCAAGTTGCTTGCTTACCTAAAAGAACCTGAGCCACCAAAAGGCTTTAAAGACGCTCTTGATAAACTACCTGTGTTTAAGCAAGTCTTAAACATGCCAGCTAAACGCCTTCGCAAAGCGGCTTGCCAACAAGTGGTATGGCAAGGCGATGACGTCGACCTAGATAAAATCCCTGTGATGAGCTGTTGGGCTGATGATGTCGCGCCATTGCTAACATGGGGTTTAACGGTTACTCGTGGTCCAAACAAGAAACGCCAAAACTTAGGTATCTATCGTCAGCAGAAGATCGGCAAGAATAAAATCATCATGCGTTGGTTAGCCCACCGTGGTGGAGCATTGGATCTGCGTGATTGGATGGAAACTAACCCTGGGAAACCATTCCCAGTATCGGTAGCGTTTGGTGCTGATCCTGCCACCATTCTTGGTGCGGTTACGCCAGTGCCGGATAGTTTATCTGAGTACGCGTTTGCAGGCTTACTACGTGGTAGTAAAACTGAGGTCGTTAAATCAATCAGCAACGACTTAGAAGTTCCCGCAAGTGCAGAAATCGTGATGGAAGGTTACATCGACCCGAATGAATTCGCAGATGAAGGGCCTTACGGAGATCATACTGGTTACTACAACGAGAAAGAAAAGCACCATGTGTTTACTATTACTCATGTAACCATGCGCGAGAACCCTATCTATCACAGCACCTATACTGGCCGTCCACCTGATGAGCCAGCGGTATTGGGTGTTGCGCTAAATGAAGTGTTTGTGCCTATTCTTCAAAAGCAGTTCCCAGAGATTGAAGATTTCTATCTACCGCCTGAAGGTTGTTCGTACCGAATGGCAGTCGTGACCATGAAGAAGCAATACCCAGGTCACGCTAAGCGAGTGATGATGGGTGTATGGTCTTTCTTACGCCAATTCATGTACACCAAATTTGTATTGGTGTGTGATGAAGATGTGAATGCACGTGATTGGTCTCAAGTAACCGCAGCGATGTGCGAACATATGGATCCGTCACGCGATAGCCTGATGATAGAGAACACGCCGATCGATTCATTGGATTTTGCCTCACCCGTGGTTGGGTTAGGTTCTAAGATGGGTCTAGATATTACTAAGAAGTGGGACGCAGAGTTAGCGTTATCGCCAGATGTCCAAACAGCACCTGTAAATAGTGAACATATAGAGGGTAGCTTGGCTGAGTTAACCAAGGTTCATCCTGAAATTATTGATGTTCACCTGCAAAACGACAATGCCAGCATGGTTGTGGTGTCTATTGATAAGCAAGCTGCCGGTAATGGTAAGAAAATCATGGAAGCGGTTTGGTCTCAATTTGATGAGAACAAGTTTGTTATCGTGTGTGATGGCGATGTCAATGTGAGTGATTGGAATGACATCATTTGGGCTGTAACGACAAGAATGGATCCGGTGAGAGATACGTTATTCCTGCAGAACGAAACTGGACACTCAAAAATGGGTCTCGATGCGACCAATAAGTGGGAAAGTGAATGCCTGCGTGAGTGGGGTGTACCAATAACAAAAGATCCTGATGTTGTGAAAAAGATTGATAGCATCTGGGAACAGCTAGGAATTTCATGAGCTACCAAGTAGTCTTATACCCAGAAAACATCAGTTTCACAGTAGAAAAAGGGCAAACGGTCTTGGATGCTGCGCTCAACAGCGATATCTATTTCCCAAACCGTTGCCAAGTTGGCGCATGCGCAATGTGTATGTGCAAAAAATTAGAAGGGCAAGTGAGTTACCACCTTGAACCCATGCTCACAGAGAAAGAGCAGCAACAAGGCTGGATTTTTGCTTGCCAAGCATTTGCAGAAAGTAATTTAGTTCTAACCTTTGCCGATTAAGGGTTAGTAAGAGGAAGAACATGACTATTAAATGTAAAGTGAAGTCTATCGAGCCTTTGGCTTGTAATACTTACCAAATCCTACTTCACCCAGAAACACCGGTCGCTTTTAAAGCGGGCCAGTACCTGATGGTTGAAATGGGCGAGAAAGATAAGCGCCCATTCTCTATCGCAAGTAGCCCTTGCCGCCACGAAGGTGAGCTTGAGCTGCACATTGGTGCTGCCGAGCACAACGCTTACGCACTAGAAGTGGTTGAAGCGATGAAGAAGGCACAAGCTGAAGATGGCGATATTGCGATTGATGCTCCACACGGAGATGCTTGGATCAAAGAAGAAAGCGATCGCCCTCTATTACTTATTGCTGGTGGCACGGGTTTCAGCTACGTGCGCTCTATTCTTGATCACTGCATCGCGCAAAATAGCTCGAAAGAGATCTACCTATACTGGGGCGCAAAAGATGAGTGCCAGTTATATGCTAAAGAAGAGTTGGTTGGCATTGCAGAAAAGCATAGCAATGTGCACTTTGTACCGGTAGTAGAAGAAGCACCGGAAGTTTGGCATGGCCAAACAGGTAATGTGCTTGAGGCTGTTATGCAAAGTTTCGAATCATTAGCTGATTTCGATATCTATATTGCAGGTCGTTTTGAAATGGCGGGCGCTGCAAGAGACCTATTTACTCAGAATAAAGAAGCAAAGCGTGACCATATGTACGCTGATGCTTACACATTTATCTAACAATACCCTTAGATTTTGAGCAAAAAGAGAGCAGAAATGCTCTCTTTTTTACGTTTAGGTGAACTATTAGGCAGTTAACCCCTATTTATTCATTTTTCATGAAAAAGTAGTTGCTAAGCTGAGAGGGTTCCCTATAATGCGACACCACTGAGACGGCAGACGCCACAAGGCTTCAGCAAGAATCAGTAAGACGGAAAGCGACAAAAAATTAATTTTCAAAAAGTGTTTGACACTGAATGTTAATTCGCTAGAATGGCCGTCCACTTCGAGAGGCTCCTTACTTAAAAGGAACGCTCAAGAAGTTAAGCTCTTTAACAATTTAAACCTATCAATCTGTGTGGGCACTCGTTGATGAATAT